>JBEAYK010000057.1:0-6455 GCA_041159305.1 Pseudomonadota bacterium | reverse complement strand
CTTGGCCGCCGGCGGCATGGACCGCGTCACCGGCGACCACATGGGCATGCTGGCCACCGTCATCAATGCGCTGGCCATGCAGGATGCCCTCGAAAAACACGGCGTCAATGCGCGCGTGATGAGCGCCATCAAAATCAACCAGATCTGCGAAGACTACATCCGTCGCCGCGCCGTGCGTCATCTGGAAAAAGGCCGCATCGCGATTTTCGCGGCCGGCACCGGCAACCCGTTCTTTACCACCGACTCCGCCGCCGCCCTGCGTGCCACCGAAATCAATGCCGAACTGCTGCTCAAGGCCACCAAGGTTGATGGTATTTATGATTCGGATCCGAAGAAAAATCCGGACGCCAAGCGCTTCGAGCGCCTGACCTACGATGAGGTGCTGAACCGCAAACTACAGGTCATGGATACCGCCGCCTTCGCGCTTTGCCGTGAAAACGACATTCCCCTGCGGATTTATGACATGGGCAATGCTGGCGCGTTGATGCGCATTCTGCAAGGCGAAGACATCGGTACACTGGTCACTCGCTGAACGCATGCACGATCATCCGCACGGTCATCACGGTCATCGCCATACCAGCCATCACCATGTTTTTGCATGGGCGATGTGGATCAATCTGGCCTACTCGGCCATCGAAGCCGGATTCGGACTCACCTATAATTCTCTTGCACTGATTTCGGATGCCTTGCACAACCTCGGCGATGCCGCAGGCCTGGCATTGGCATGGGGTGCAGCGTGGATGGCCAGTAAGGCCCCGACCGAACGCCATACCTTCGGCTGGCGGCGCGCCACCCAGCTTTCTCCGTTGTTCAATGCCATGCTTCTGGTCGGCTTCAGCGGCGCTCTGCTCTGGGAGGCGATTGGACGGTTTCAGAACCCGCCGGAAGTGCCCGGAGGACTTGTGGTCGCCGTAGCGGGACTCGGCATTCTGGTTAATCTGGGAACGGCCGCGCTGTTTCTGCGTGGCCAGAAAACCGACCTGAACAAACGTGGTGCCTACCTGCATCTGCTCGCCGATGCCGCGGTTTCAGTGGCGGCGGTCATTGCCGGTTTGGGCATCTGGTGGCGGAACTGGTTCTGGTTGGACCCCCTGACCGCACTGCTGGTGGCTTTGGTCATCGGTGTCAGCAGTTGGCATCTGCTCAAGGCCAGCTTCATGCAAGTCATGGATGCGGTACCCGAGAACCTCGAAAAAGCCGAAGTGGAGTCCTACCTTCGCCAGCTGCCGGGAGTCACCGCCATCCACCATGTGCATATCTGGTCGCTGGGTGCCGAAGAAATCGCGCTGACCGCGCATATCGTCCGCAACACCGTGGACGGTCATGACGGATTCATCGACGTTGCCAATCAGGCCCTGCAGGAGCGCTTCGGCATCAACCATGCCACGCTGCAGATTGAGCTGGGTGAATCCTGCCATCACGACCATCATGACCACGCCCCGCACCACTGATGTTTTTTCATTGATTTTAAGCATTTAGCTTCTTCTCGGTTTATAATTGGGCTCATCATCGGAACAGGAGCCCCGCATGCTCAATGAAATCAAAAAAGATGCGCAGACACGCATGGCTAAAAGCGTCGACGCCCTCAAGCACGAGCTGTCTTCCCTGCGGACCGGCCGCGCCAGCACCGGGCTGGTCGACAATCTGAAGGTGAACTATTACGGATCCGATATGCCGCTGAGCCAGGTCGCGACGGTCACCGTCGCCGATGCCCGGTCGATTACCATCACCCCTTGGGAAAAGGCCATGGTCGGCGCCATCGAAAAAGCCATTCTGGCCTCGAACCTCGGCTTTACCCCGAACACCCTCGGCCAGGTCATCCGCATCAACCTGCCGCCGCTCACCGAAGAGCGCCGCAAGGACCTGATCAAGCACGTCTATGCCGAAGCCGAAAATGCCAAGATCTCGGTACGCAACATCCGCCGTGATGCCATCTCCGGAGTGAAGGATCTGCTCAAGGAAAAATCCATTTCCGAGGATGAAGCCCGTCGCAGCGAGGATGAAATCCAGAAAATCACCGACAAAGCGGTCAAGGACATCGACGATATCGCCAAAGCCAAGGAAACCGAGCTGCTGGCCGTCTGAAGAGCTCTGGCCATGCGCTCGGACAATCCACGAAATCCCCAACACATCGCCGTCATCATGGACGGCAATGGCCGTTGGGCCGAGCAGCGCGGCAGCAACCGTAGTATAGGTCACCGCGCCGGCGCCAAAGCCGTGCAGATCGCCATTGAATTCTGCCTTGAGCAGGGCATCGGAAGCCTGACCCTATTCGCATTCTCCAGTGAGAACTGGAATCGGCCGCAGGAAGAAGTCAGCACACTGATGAAGCTGTTCCTGCGCATGCTGGATACCGAAATCGAAGAACTGCACCGTCGTGGCGTGCGCATCCGCTTCATTGGCCAGCGTAGCGACTTCGCGCCTGAAATCCGCGAGAAAATGATCTGGGCGGAATCCTTGACGGTCGCCAATACCACGCTCAATCTCAATATTGCCGGCAGTTACGGCGGACGCTGGGATATCGTGAACGCTTGCCGAGCCCTGCTGACATCGGCACGGAATCCGGAAGACATCACCGAGGAAAGTCTTGGCCGGCACATGGCGCTGGCCGACCAGCCCGATCCGGATCTGCTGATTCGCACCGGCGGCGACTGCCGCATCAGCAACTTCCTGCTCTGGCAGATGGCCTACACTGAATTCTGGTTTACCCCCACGCTTTGGCCGGACATCACCCGTCAAGAGCTGTCTCAAGCGGTTGCGGATTTCTCTGGCCGCGAACGCCGGTTCGGTCTGACCAGCGAACAAATCCAAGGAGAACAGGCATGAGCCACGGTAAACGCATTCGGTCCGCGCTTTGGATGATTCCGTTAGCCATCGGTGCCATTCTGTTTCTACCTACGCCTTGGATGGGTGCTTTCATGGCCGTGCTGCTTTTGGCTGGTCTGCATGAATGGTGTGCGCTCTCCGGCCTCGACCGCCCTCAGGCCAAATGGGCTTATCTGGCCGCCAACGCCGCATTGGTTGCCGCGATTGCCTGGGCCGATGGCGGCGCGCACCGCAATTTGATGGTGGCGATTGCCATCGGTGGCATATTCTGGCTGTTGGTGCCGTTATGGCTTTGGAAATTCGATTTTGCCCGTGAATCCTGTGATCGCAATCGACGCTTGAAGTTGCTGGCCGGCATGCTGGCCTGTGTGCCGGCTTGGGCGGCATTGGTCTGGATTCATGGCAGTGATGGCGGTCCGGCATGGACGCTGTTCGCCATCGGTCTGGTTGCCGCTGCCGACAGCGGCGCTTATGTTTTTGGTGTCAATTTCGGAAAACATAAACTCGCTCCGAACATCAGTCCCGGAAAAAGCTGGGAAGGTTTCTGGGGCGGCCTATTCGTAACGCTTACTCTCGCCTTGGTCTGCATGCCCTTGTTCGACGCTCCTTGGTCCGATTTCTGGCGCTTTGCGCTGCTCGGTCTGTTGACCGGCCTGTTCTCGGTCTTCGGCGATCTTTTTGAAAGCCTGATGAAACGGCATGCATGCATCAAGGATTCCAGTGCTCTCATTCCCGGGCATGGCGGATTGCTTGATCGTCTCGACAGCATCGTATCAGGTCTCGTGGTTTTTGCTCTGGTGAAATACGGCCTGGCACTATGAAAAGTCTGTGCCTGCTCGGCGCGACTGGATCCATCGGCCAGTCCACTCTGAAACTGGTCGATCAGCACCCGGATCGTTTCCGGATTACGGCCATGTCGGCCCATACGCAGATCGATGCTTTGATTGATTTATGCCGCCGTTATCGGCCCTTGCAGGCGTGCATCGCCGATTCGTCCCTGTTTACCGCTTTGCGTGACGGTCTGCGCGCGGAAGGACTTGCGACCACGCCGCTTGCCGGATCCGAAGGTCTGCAGGACATGGCGGCTGACAACCGATCCGATACCGTCATCGCGGCCATCGTCGGCGCTGCCGGTGTCGCCTCGACATTCAGTGCGGCACGCGCCGGAAAACGCATTCTGCTGGCCAACAAGGAATCCATCGTTCTGGCCGGACAGCTGTTGATGCAGACCGTCGCTGAACATGGCGCGCAATTGTTTCCGGTCGACAGCGAGCATAATGCGATTTTCCAATGCCTTCCCGCACATGGCGGCCGCGCGGGCGTCCGACGCTTGATTCTGACCGCATCGGGCGGTCCGTTTTTGGGCAAAACACGCGCAGAATTGGCAACAATCACGCCGGAACAGGCCTGCCGGCATCCCAAATGGTCGATGGGGCGCAAGATATCGGTCGATTCCGCCACCTTGATGAACAAGGGACTGGAAGTCATCGAAGCCCACCATTTGTTCGGCATGCCGGCCGATGCCATTGAAGTCGTCGTGCACCCTCAAAGCATCGTGCACTCGATGGTGGATTATTGTGACGGCTCGGTACTTGCACAAATGGGTGAGCCCGACATGCGCACCGCGATTGCCTTTGGCCTGTCGCATCCTGAACGCATCGATTCCGGCGTCAAAACCCTTGATTTCCGGACACTGGGGCGGCTGGAGTTCCAGACCCCCGACACCGAAACATTTCCCTGCCTGAGTCTGGCCTACACCGCCATCGGCCGTGGCGGCAACGCTCCGGCCGTGCTCAATGCCGCCAATGAAGTGGCCGTCATGGCTTTTCTTGAGGGACGACTCCCCTTCCTGGCCATCCCCGATATCGTGGCTCAGACCCTTGATTCTGTGGCTTGGGAACCTGCAGAGGATTTATCTGTCCTAATGGCAAGCGATGCCGAAGCGCGCCGCTACGCCAACAACCGAATCCACTAAACCATGCCTGACTTCATCAGCCCACTGTTCTGGTACATCCTCACCATCGGCATTCTGGTGACCGTGCATGAATGGGGCCATTTCGCCGTGGCTCGCCGCTGCGGTGTGCATGTGCTGCGCTTTTCGGTCGGCTTTGGCCGTGCGTTATACAGCCGTACCGGGAAGGACGGCACCGAGTACCGGCTGGCGCTGATTCCGTTCGGCGGCTACGTCAAAATGCTGGACGAGCGCGAGCAGGAAGTTCCGCTTGAACTTCAACCCTTCGCCTTCAACCGGCAATCGGTCGGTAAGCGCTTCGCGATTGTTGCCGCCGGGCCTCTGGCCAATCTCATTCTCTGCATCGGCCTGCTCTGGGCCGCATTGATCCTCGGCGTGCCCGAACTGCGCGCCCTGATCGGCCCATCCACAGGGCTGGCGCAACAGGCCGGCTTCCAGACCGGTGATGAACTGGTTGCCGTCGACGCCAAGCCGGTACAGGCCTGGAACGATGCGTTGCCGGCTCTGGCTTTGGCAGCCATGGACCGGCGTCCAATCGACGTCCAGGTCACCACGCTGGCGGGCGGCTCTGAAATCCGGCGCCTTTCTCTGGATAAGCTGCCGGAAGACTATCCCCAGGACAAGCTGCTGCAGGAAATCGGCCTGACGCCGTTCTTTTCCGCAGCACTGCCGATCATCGGCCAGGTGCAGAAAGATGGTCCGGCGGCGGGTGCGTTGCAACCCGGGGACCGCATCACCGCCATTGAGGGCGTCAAAATCGCGCAATTCGGGGATATTCCGACAACCCTGGCGGAAAAAGCAGGCGACGGCCGGAACCTTCGTGTCGAAGTACTCCGTGACGGCGCCGCCTTGGCTTTTCTCATCGCTCCGACAGAAGTCATTCAGGATGGAAAAAAAGTATGGCGGCTCGGCGTCGGCAGCCTGAGCGCGGTCAAAACCGTGCAATATACGCCACTGCAGGCTCTGCCTGCCGCATTTACAAGGACCTACGACATGACCCGGGACAGCCTCGCGGTCATCAAGCGGCTTCTGACAGGCGCTGCATCCGTCGACAATCTGTCCGGACCGATTGGAATCGCGCGTGCCGCGGACACTCAGGCCAGCTGGGGAATATCAACATTTCTGGGCTTTTTGGCCGCGATTTCGCTGGCATTGTGTATCATGAACCTGTTGCCAATACCGCTTCTTGATGGCGGGCATCTGCTCTATTTCGCTTACGAATGGGCCACCGGCAAAGCGCCCGCAGAAAGTGTCCAGGCTATCGGGCAGTATATCGGCATTTTTTTACTCGCCGGACTGCTGGGAATAGCCATTTTCAACGATTTTTTTCGTATCATTTCATAATCAACCCGAGTATCACCCCTGGAACCCCGATGACCCCTTCAAATCTCCGTAAAAGTCTGCTGTGCCTGTCCCTGGCAATTGCAATGAGCCAGCCCGCACAAGCCCAGCTGGCCGAGTCGTTCGTGGCCAGTGACATCCGGGTCGATGGTCTGCAGCGGATTTCAGCAGGTACGGTGTTCACCTATCTGCCGATCGAAAAAGGCGATACGGTCAATTCCTCGAAAACCACCGAAGCCATCCGGGCGCTTTACAAGACCGGATTCTTCAGCGACGTCCGGTTCGAACGCCAAGGCAATATTCTGGTAGTGAATGT
>JBEAYK010000292.1:0-2590 GCA_041159305.1 Pseudomonadota bacterium | reverse complement strand
ATCGCCCAGCGGCAGGCCGCCGATGGCGGTACGGATCAGACGCAGCACACCGATGTCGAAACCCTCGAGCAGCCGGCGTATCTGCCGGTTGCGCCCCTCATCAAGGACGATTTCCAGCCAGGCATTCTTTTCACCCTGACGAAGCAGCTCAATGCGCTTGGCCGCAAGGAATCCGACTTCGGTCTGCACACCCGCTTTAAGACGTTTCAGCAGGTCCTGATCAGGAACGCAATCAATCTGGACATGATAGGTTTTATCCGGACCGGATTCCGGACTGGTAATGCCGGCAGCCCAAGCCGGATCATTGCAGAACAACAGCAGGCCTTCACTGGCTTTATCCAGCCTGCCGACCGGTGAGAGCCAAGGCATGTCTTCAGGCAAACAGTCGTAGACCGTGGCCCGCTGCTTTTCGTCCGAACGCGTGGTCAACAGGCCGCGGGGCTTGTTCAGCATGATGGCCATGAATTGGCGGGTTTCGGCCTGCCCTGCACCGGTTTCAATGCGATCAAGCCCCATGCGCACCGGATACTCTGGGTCACGGATGATTTTACCGTTGACCCGTACCATCCATTCCGCCCATGATCTGCCGTGCAGCCTCGGTTCGGGAGGCCAGGCCCATTTTTGAAATTGCTCTTGCCAGGCCATGGCGTTTACTGGAAGCGGAAGTCATGCGTGTAGAATAAGTCAATCGAAAGGAGCACGCCATGGCAGAACACACCGCTGAAATCCACTGGACTGCAAAACCGCATGCCGACCAGCCCGACACCTTTTCCCGCGACCATACCGTTCGGCTGGAAAACGGCCATGAACTGTTGAATTCTCGGCCATGAACTGTTGAATTCTTCAGCGCCCGCCTATTTCGGAAACCCGTCTGCCTCGAATCCGGAAACTCTACTGCTCGCGGCATTGGCATCCTGCCATATGCTGACTTTTCTGGCGATTGTCAGCAAGCGTGGATTCAGCGTGGCGGAGTATTCCGACCGTGCGGTGGGCACTCTGGGCAAGAATGCCGAAGGACGCATGGCCATCACCCATTGCACTCTGAACCCGCAGATTACTTTTTCGGGCGACAATCAACCCGGTGCCGAGGAATTGCAGCGATTCCATGACAGCGCACACCGAAACTGCTTCATCGCCAACAGCCTCAATTGTACCGTCGATATCATCGCCTGACCCTTCACGGCGGTATCACCGCGCCAACGCGAAAATGCCACAATGATACCCAAAACGTCCCGCACCGCATCCATCATCGCCTGGTTCGACAGTGATGCCGTCGATGGCTCAGCCGCCAAGGGTATTGCCTGGCTCCGCGTCATTCCATTCATCGCGCTGCATATCGCCTGCTTTGCCGTGTTTTGGGTCGGTTACTCCCACACTGCACTGATTGCGATGCTTCTGGCCTACGCCGTCCGCATGTTCGCCATTACCGGCTTCTACCACCGCTATTTTTCCCATAAAACATTCAAAACACATGCCTGGATGGAGGCCGTGTTCGCCTTCATCGGCGCCAGCAGTGCGCAGCGTGGTGCGCTGTGGTGGGCTGCCCACCACCGCAAGCACCATCGCCATTCCGATACCGAACATGATCTGCACAGCCCGCGCCACGGGTTCTGGCAAAGCCACATGCTCTGGTTCCTCAACCACCATGCATTCACAACCGACTATTCGGTGATACAGGACTTTGCCAAGCGCCCCATTCTGCGTTGGCTGAACCGGTTCGATATGCTTGCCCCGTTCGTGCTCGCCATCTTCATGTACGGAGCCGGCGCCCTGCTCGATCAAATCGCGCCGCAACTGGGTACTTCCGGCCCACAACTTCTGGTCTGGGGCTTCGTGGTGTCGACTGTCCTGTTGTTCCATGTCACGGTCAGCATCAACTCGGTAGCCCATGTCTGGGGGCGCCGGCGCTATCAAACCGGCGATGACAGCCGAAATAATGCCCTGCTGGCTCTGCTTACATTCGGCGAGGGCTGGCACAACAACCACCACCACTACCCGAACAGCGCCCGTCAGGGCTTTTTCTGGTGGGAAATCGACATGACCTACCTGGCGCTGCGCAGCATGCAGGCGCTGGGCCTGACCTGGGACCTCAAGCCCGTTCCGGTCCACGTCAAACGGCAATCGGCATGAGAATCGCGGTCATCGGCAGTGGCATCGCGGGCATCAGCGCCGCCTGGGCCTTGTGCAGGCAGCATGAAGTCGTGTTGTTCGAAAAGGAAAGCCGCCTGGGTGGGCATACCCACACCCATGACATCGCCATGGGCGGAAAAAATTACCGCATCGACTCGGGCTTCATCGTCCACAACCCGGAAAACTACCCGCTGTTCAGCGGCTTCCTGAAAGAGCTGGGCGTGCCGACCAAAACCACCGAGATGAGTTTCGCGGTACATAACCGTGCGCTCGGCATGTTCTATAATGCGCACGATCTGGGCGGCCTGTTCTGCCAGAGGCGCAATCTCGTGTCACCCGCGTTCTGGCGCATGCTGGCGGATATCCGCCGCTTTTATGCGCAATGCCCTGCCCTGCTGGCCTCTGATGAGGACGGCCCCGCGCTGGGTGACTATCTCCATGCCAACGGATACAGCAACTT
>JBEAYK010000056.1:0-10426 GCA_041159305.1 Pseudomonadota bacterium | reverse complement strand
GGCACCCCCGATAATGAAGACACGGCGCGCGAGTGGTTCTCGAAGCTCAACCGTGCCGAAACCCCCAATAACGGCATGGCGGCCTTGGCCTATCTGAAAACACTGCCGGAAAGCAACGGCCGCACCGGTGCCGTTGGTTTTTGCTGGGGCGGCGGCATGGTTAATCAACTGGCGGTATTCGAACCCGATCTGGATGCCGCGGTCTGCTTCTATGGCATGGCACCGGAGCCGGCCCTGGTGCCACAGATCAAAGCCCGGGTCATGCTGCACTATGCCGGACAGGATGAACGCATCAATGCCGGACGCGCGGCCTATGAAGCGGCCATGAAAGCCGCCGATATCCGGTTCGAGAGTTTTCTGTATGACGGCAAGCAACATGCCTTCCATAACGACACCAATACCGCGCGCTATGACAAAGCCGCGGCGGATCTGGCCTGGACGCGCACGCTCGGGCTTTTTTCGAAAGCGCTCTAAGGATTACAGCGCTTCATCAAGCAGGCGGGCCAGGCGGATGCCGGCGACGTAGATTCTGTCGTGCACAACCGGCAGAAAGCGGTAGCTGTACTCATAGCCCAGTTTCGGCATGGCTTCAGCAGCTACCGGTTCACGGCAATAGGTCAGGTAGGTGACCGGAGCGTTCGGCACCTGAACTTCCGGCGGATAGATTTCGCTACGCAATTTCCGTGATTCCTGCGCCCAGCTGCGCATATCGCCGCGTTTGGCCGCGGCAATGTCGGCGGCGGTCCGGCCTTGACTGGCGAAGGCGGCGAGTTCGGTATAGCTCAAGCCATTGCCTTCGATGATTTCCCCATCCCAGACCGAATGCAGGTTAGTGGCTTTGCCGAACCAGGTCGCCCGGCAGGTGTTGCCGCCCCGGTCGTTGCCGCCACCCACATGCAGCGGTTGATGGGCGTCACCGACCAGATGCACCACGAAACGCAGGGCGTCGGCGCGCTCGGCTTTCGGGGCTTTGCTGTTTTTCAGGATGGCCAGCTGTTTGTCCACTTGGGTCAACAGAAATCCCGTGTCCTTGGTCTCGTCCGCCGAATGAAAGCGCTCGTCTTCATCCTGCCAGGTGGTGTAATGCCAGTTAAACGTGTGGCTGTACCGTTTGGGATCGGAGCGGATTTCATCGGCCCAGGTGGACGCATGGGCCAGATCATGGCCGTCGAGCAGGGCGCGGGCTTTTTTTACGGCATCCGGACGCATATTCGCTTCGGCGATGTCACCGATGGCGCGGTGGCCGGTTTGGCCCCAGGCCAGGAGCTGCTGCGAACCGAAACAAAGGCTGATGCAGAACAGAATTCGGGTGGCACGTTTCATCGGCTTATCTCGGCAGGGTGAGGCGTCCATTATCGCTGAAGCGCACGGTGCCGAATAGACCGCTGTCGAGCCGTCCCCGCACTTCGTAGCCGATGCCGTTTTGCGGCGGTTTCTGCATCAATGAAAAAGCCTGCCCGAGGGCATTCAGGGTCGAGACCGTCACCGGCAGGTCATAGACCAGCTCGCCGTAAGCCGGCACCTTGCCCGGAACATCGCTGAGGCCGGTCGCCACGCGCTTGCCCTCAACGTAAAGATCAACCACCACGCCTTTGTAGTTGATGTCGACACGGTTCGGGTTCTGGATGCGCAGCTTGACGTTGAAGCGCAGTTCGCTGCCTTGTCCGGCGAGCGGGGCGATGCCGGCCACGCCGATGCGGGGCGGATCATACTCGGGCAGGGAAGCGCAGCCGGCCAGAACGGCCAGCAACAACATCGGGAACAGCAGTCGGAAAGGGTAAAGGCGGGCGGAAAGCATGCACGGACTCCGTGAGAGATTCGGCACAGTATGCCCGAAGCCCGCAGTAACCGGCGGCTTGAATCGCTCCATCCGGAGCGCACATTCAGCCCGGATTCAAGCGTGGATTACGGCTGCCAGGCGTAGCCCAGCTTCAGAAACAGCGAGCGATTGGTCTGGAAGCTGTCGATGCTGTCGGACCCGAAATAGTTGTCGCTGTAGCCGGCATAGAACACCGTGCGCGGGTTGATCTTGTAGGAATACACCAGCTGGGTTCCGAAGTCCGACAGCTCGGCATCGGTCTGGCCCGGATTCAGGCTCAGGTCGAAGTCGGTGGTTCCGTACTGAATGGCCAGACGCAGGCGCTGGCGAAGATTGAACTGCCAGGACAGCCGGGTATCCAGTAACCGGGCATGATAAACCGTGCCACCATCGCGGCGGAGCGCTTCATCCACGTAATTCAGGTTCAGGCTGATGTTGTCGTTGATGCTCCCGGTCACGCCCGGCTCGAAGGTGGTGATGCGGCCCAGGGCGTTATTGCGGAAGTCGATCTGGTCGCCGCCGCGGTAGAACAGCTCGAACTGCCAGGACTTGAATGGCGTGAACTGGCCGTAAAATGTGTAGAAGGTTTCATCGTAATTGACGCCGCGCCAGTAACGCACGCGTTGACCGCCACCGGTTTGAATGAAGCTCTGCATTTTGCCATTTGCGCTGACGTAAGCTTCAATTTCACGCTCCATCAAGCGCTCGACACTGACCTGATGGGTGATGTCCCAGTCGCCGTTGACCGATATCTGGTTGAAGAACTGGTTTTTCGGGTACCAGCGGTAAGAACCGCCGACGACCGATTTGGTGAAGTCGACCTGGCCGATGAAGCCCATGTCGGCGCGGAAGCCGGGGTCATAACTGAATTGCCGGAGGCTGAAAGATTTCTCGCGGTCGCTGTAGTTATAGGCCAGGTAGTACGCGTCACCGGAAAACGGATCGGCGGAGTAACCCAGCGCATCCTCGGTCTCGCTGTGCATGAACTGCGCGGTCAGGGTATGTCCGCCTTTCTGCCATTTTCCGTCGACCGCAGCCAGACTGCTGCTGTAATCGCCGCCGCTGCGGTGCGTCACCAGCGTGCCGATGTTGGAAGTGGAGTTGAAGTTGTAGCGGTAGGTGCCGACCAGATCGGTTGATTCGGCATTGATGAAGCCGATGCGTGAGCCGTAAGGACCTGGGCGCAGCACATTGGTCTGGGTGTCGCTGGCCCCGAAAAATCCGTAAGTGTTATCGCCGCTGCGCCCGGTAAAGCGGGCGCCGTAATCAGGGTCGGCGATGTTGCGGGTATACACCAGTTCACTCGGCGTGCTGAAGAAATCGGCGCTTTCCAGGAAGAACGGCCGTTTTTCCGGGTAGAACAGCGCGAAGTTGGTGTTGACATCAAGCTGGGCGCCGTCGATCTCAATCTGCGAGAAATCCGGGTTGTAGGTCGCGCTCAGCGTATTGTTCGGCGTCGGTGACCAGGTCAGGTCCAGACCGAAATCGATGTTGCTGCCGTCGCTGCTGAAGGGCTGGCCGGGCGCATTGCGGGATTCGTCGTAACCCGCGGTCAGGGTCGGGTTGATCAGGATGTTTTTACCCGGATCGGCATGGGCGAAACCGCTGATTTTATCCTGCTGGCACAGATCGCATTTGTTGTTGCGGTCGTCCTTGCGGTCGGAATAAACGAAACGGTTCTCGCGCGGGCGGATGCGCAGGAACTGGATGCCCCAGAGCTGGGCTTCGGTGGAATGCTTGAACTTCAGGCTGGAGTAGGGGATGTCCATTTCCACGGTGTAGCCGTCGGCATCGATGTGCGCGCCGGAATCCCAGATGGCATCCCAGGATTCGTCTTCGTTACCGTTGGTTTCGTCGTAGGTCAGGTCCATCTGCACGCCACGTGCGCTGACGAAGAATTGCAATGCGCGTTGCTGGGTGTTGAAGGTGTCGATCCGGATACCCAGGAAATCGTCTTTAAAAGCGCTGTCGCGGTCGCGCAGCACAGCCACGATCTTGGACGGGTCCGGATCCTTGGCTTTGAAGGCAACGCGCAGGCTTTTACCGGAATCGACGATATAGACCGTGGTTTCGGCCCCGGCTGGGGTATTTTCCCCCGGTCCGATTTCGTAAGGCATACCGGTCACCGCCGCCTGCTGCCGGCTTTCATCGCCCCTTCGATGCGCGGAATGACCAGTGCCGTCTTGTCCTGTGCGGCGAGTGCGCCGGGAAGGCTGAGTGCCAGCAGGTTGAGGGCAAGCGGTAGTTTTTTCATCGGGCTATTCGTGCAAGGACTGCGGCCATTATGGGCAGACGGGGCATGCCCGGCTTGTGCCATAAGTCATTGACATCATATGAATTAGTGCTAATGTTAGGTGCATAGTAGGGAAAAGCTTAAGCTACGCCCACAAATCAGGGGGGGGTGCATGTTCTGGACGAACTATTTCCTCGACGAGCAAACGCGTCAGCTTCCGGCTTTCATCGGAAGCTATGACCCGTTCTGGGTGACCATATCGGTTTTGATTGCCGTCGCCGCCTCTTTCTTTGCCTTCGAAATGAGCAGCCGTTTCGCGCTGTCCGGCAGGCGCCGCATCTGGCTGCCGTTCGGCGCTATCGTGCTCGGCCTCGGGGTCTGGTCCATGCATTTCATCGGCATGTTGGCCTTCCGGCTCGATTGCAACACCGCTTATGAACCCTGGATCACTGCGCTTTCGATGCTTCCCGGCATCGCCGCCGCCGGCGTCGCCTTGATCATCGATTCGCGTCCCGGGCTTGGCCGCAGCCGGCTGTTGATGGCGAGTCTGATTCTGGCGCTCGGCATCGGCAGCATGCACTACATGGGCATGGCGGCCCTGCATCTGGACGGCATCATCCGTTATGATCCGGTGCGTTTCTTCTTGTCGATTTTGGCTGCTTTCGGACTTGCGGTCATTGCCCTGTGCGTCAAGGCGCGTATCAACCGCAGTATCGCGAGAGGCGGCTCGGTGCTGCCCTCGCTTGCCGGTGCGGTCATTCTCGGCGGCGCCATTTCGAGCATGCACTACATCGCAATGTCGGCGGCCTACTTCATTGATCTCGGACCGGGCAATATCCAAGCCCCGGACATCACCGACCCCCAGCATCTGGCATTGGTCGTCACCGGCGTGGCCACAACCCTGATTCTGATCAGCACACTGTTCAGCTATCTCGGCGGGCGGTTGATCCAGGCCGAAGTGCGCATCAACAGCATCCTGTCCTCGGCGGCCGAGGCCTATGTCCTGCTTGATCCGGCGAACCGGGTCATGGATTGCAATCCGGCGGCGGAAATGCTTTTCGGCCAGGATCGGGAAGGACTCAGGGGCATGCGTTTATCCGCATTCTTCGAATCCGACATTTCCCAGAACCTGTCCGGCGTTTCCGATTTCGAGGCAATGATCCGGCGCGATGCCGGCCAGAGCGTTCCCTGCATCGTGCATGCCAGCGAAATCCGCGATGACCGCGACCAGCTGATGAGCAGGGTGCTTCTGCTGACCGACATCACCAGCCGAACCGAGGCCGAGAAGGCCCTGCTGTCACAGCGGGAAGTGCTCCGGCTGCAGGTCGAGCGCGAGGCAAGGCTCCGGCACGAGCTGTGGGACGCCTCCGCCCTGCAGCGCATGATTGTCGAAAGTGCCGGTGCGGCGGTGATTTCCACGGACACCGCGGGAACCATCGTCAGTTTCAATCCCGAAGCGGAAAAGATGACGGGTTATGCTGCCTCAGAGCTGGTCGGACTCCAGACGCCGGCCGCATTCCATCTTCCCTCTGAGGTCAATGCACGTGCCGCCGAGCTCGGCATCGATCCCGGATTTGAGGTATTCATCCATCCTCTGCTGCAGCGCAAGTCCCATACCGCGGAGTGGACCTACGTCAGCAAGAGCGGCCAGCACATTCCGGTTCTTCTCACCGTATCGGCATTACGGGACGAAAGCGATGGAATTACCGGATATCTCGGCATCGCCCGAGATATCAGCGAACGCAAGCATGCCGAGAAGCTGATGCAGGAGGCCAAGGAGACCGCGGAGGCCGCCGCCCAGGTGAAGTCCTATTTCCTCGCCAACATGAGCCATGAAATCCGGACGCCGATGCATGCCATCACCGGACTGACACATCTGCTGTTGAAAACCGAACTGAGCAGCCGGCAACGGGATTATCTGCTCAAGATCCAGAGCTCGGGCCGCCATCTGCTCGGTATCATCAACGATATCCTGGACATTTCCAAAATTGAAGCCGGCAGACTGCTGATTGAGTACATCGTGTTCGATGTCGAGGCGATGCTCAACGATGTCTCCGGACTGGTCCGCGGAAAAGCCGAAGAGAAGGCACTCGAACTGGTGTTCGACATCGACCCGGCCATGCCGGCGACGCTGAGCGGCGATCCGCTGCGCATCGGACAGGTGCTGATCAACCTGGTTGGCAATGCGGTGAAATTCACCGAGAAAGGCGAGGTGGCCGTGATTGGCCGCAAACAGAACGATTTGGGCGATGAGGTCCTCCTCAAGTTCACCGTCAAGGATACTGGAATCGGACTCAGCCCGGAGCAACGGGGACGCCTGTTCGAGTCCTTCCAGCAGGCTGATATCAGTACCACGCGGAAATTCGGCGGCACCGGTCTCGGCTTGGCCATCTCCAAGAAGCTGGTCGAGCTGATGGGTGGCGAAATCGGCGTCGAATCCGAACCGGGCAAGGGCTCGAGTTTCTGGTTCACCGTCCGTGTCGGCAAAACCAAAAGCCGCAAACGGCTTCTGCTGCCCGACCCCGATCTGCGCGGCCGCCGCATGCTGGTGGTCGATGACAATGAATACGCACGCACCATCCTGGCGGATATGATGCTGTCGATGTCGTTCAAGGTCGAGCAGGCCTCGGGCGGCCAGGCCGCCATTGAAGCCGTACGCAGCGCCGCCGTTTCCGGAACCCCCTTCGATGTCGTGTTCATGGACTGGCAGATGCCGGAAATTGATGGCATCGAGACCGCACGCCGGATCCGCGCCCTTGGTCTGTCGAACACGCCGAAACTCTGTTTGGTTACCGCCTACGGGCGCGAGGAAGTGCATTCAGCCAGCGAGTCCGCCGGCATCGACGAGGTACTGATCAAGCCGGTGGCGGCATCGACGCTGTTCGATACCATCGCACGGCTGTTCGGCCGCCAGCAGCAGCTGCCGTTCAATACGGCCGCTGGTCCTGGTGTCAGTCCCGATGAAGAAGAGCGTACGCTTCTTGCGGCCATGGCCGGCAAGCGGATTCTGCTGGTGGAGGACAATGAAATCAATCAGGAAATCGCCCGTGATCTTCTGGAGGATGCGGGCCTTGTCGTCGATACCGCAGACAATGGCGCCATTGCCCTCGATATGCTGCGATTGAAGCCCTATGACGCGGTGCTCATGGACGTTCAGATGCCGGTGATGGACGGTTTGACCGCCACCCGTGAAATCCGCAAGATGCCACCATTCCTTTCCCTGCCGATCATCGCCATGACGGCGAATGCGATGCCGCAGGATCGGGTGCGCTGCATCGAGGCCGGAATGAGCGATTACCTGTCCAAGCCGATTGATCCCGGACTGCTCTGGAAATCCTTGCATCAATGGCTGGTGCCTGATGCCGAGCTGCCCGATGTTGCCACGCTGCAGGAACCGCAGGATGCTGCGGGGTCTTTTTCGGACTGGTCCATCGAAGGACTCGATACGGCGACCGGCCTGCGTCTGATGGGCGGAAAACCAGCGCTCTATCTGGACATGCTGCGGAAGTTCGTCCTGAAGCAGGCCGACGTAGCCGAACGGATCCGCAATGCACTGGTCGTCAGTGACCCGGCCGCCGCCGAGCGGATCGTGCACACGCTGAAAGGCCTGTGCGGAAGCATCGGTGCCCAGGGTCTTCAGCAGCAGACGGCAGCGCTCGAGAGCGAACTGCGTGCGGGCGCCCCGGATCAAGCGCTGCAAGCGACCCTCGCGGATCTCGAGGACGACATCACCGATCTGATCGGCAAGCTCAAGGCCCGCCTGGCGGCGGAACGGGCGGATGAAGCGGCGGCGCAGCCCGATATGTCCCAGTTGTCCGCCGCCGTCGATCGTCTCGGTGAAATGCTTTCCGATGCCGATGCCGAAAGTCTGGATTTCTTCCACCGGCACCAGGCCCTGTTCAAAGCCGCATGGCCTGAAAGCTACGGATCGATCCGCGATGCCGTCGAGAGTTTCGATTTTGAGTTGGCGCTGGTCGAAATGCGGGACGCCATGGATCGCCGGAATGGAAAGGTGGCGCCATGAGCCTTCATCCTGTCGTGCTCGCCATCGACGACTCGCCGGAAAATCTGGTGCTGATGAGCACCCTGCTCAAGGACCGCTACAAGGTCAAGGTTGCCAACAGCGGTGCCCGTGGCCTGGAGTTGGCGCGTTCGGCCAGCCCCGACATCATCCTGCTCGACATCATGATGCCGGTCATGGACGGTTATGCGGTCTGTGAGCAGCTCAAGCGCGACCCGGCAACCGCCCATATCCCGGTCATCTTCCTGACCGCACGCACCGAGAGCGACGATGAAAAGCACGGCCTCGAGGTCGGTGCCGTCGATTACATAACCAAGCCGATCAGCCCTCCGATTTTCCTGATGCGGATCCAGAACCATCTGGCCCTGAAGCGCGCTGCCGACTTCCTGCGTGACAAAGCGGACTACCTCGAAAATGAGGTTCAGATGCGCACGCGTGAAATCGCTGCGCTGCAGGAGGTCACCGTCCAGGTGGTGACCTCGCTTGCCGAAACCCGCGATCAGGAGACCGGAAAGCACATCCGGCGCACGCAGCTTTACGTCAAGGCGCTTGCCGAGAAGCTGCAAAGCCATCCGCGTTTCGCAGCCAGTCTCGGCACCTTGGAAATCGACGCCATCTATAAATCGGCGCCCCTGCACGACATCGGCAAGGTCGGCATACCGGATCGGATTCTGCTCAAGCCCGGAAAGCTGACTGCTGAAGAGTTCGAAATCATGAAAACCCATACCACGCTGGGATACGAGGCAATCGTACATACCGAGCAGGAGCTCGGCGTCAATGTCGGGTTCCTGCGTTATGCCAAGGAAATCGCGCTTTCCCATCAGGAAAAGTGGGATGGCAGCGGTTACCCGCAGGGTCTGTCCGGTGATGCCATTCCGGTGTCTGCACGACTGATGGCGATCGCGGATGTCTATGATGCCCTGATCAGCCGGCGCGTCTACAAAGAGCCGTACCCGCATGACCGTGCCATCGCCATCCTGAAAGAAGGGCGCGGCAGTCATTTCGATCCGGACGTGCTGGATGCCTTTCTCGACATCGAATCCGAGGTTCTCGGCATCGCTTTGAAATACGCGGATTCCGAAGAGGACATCGCGCATAAAAAGACCCAGATGGAATCGCTGTCCCGCTGAAGCAGTGCTTTTTGCTATGATGCTTTGATGGAAAATCCCCCGATTCGCCTCACCGAATACAGCCATGGCGCCGGCTGTGGCTGCAAGATTTCGCCGCAGGTGCTGGACACCATCCTGGCCTCGCGGCTCGATTTGAAAGCCGACCCGAACCTGTTGGTGGGGCACAGCAGCAAGGACGATGCCGCCGCCTATGATCTGGGGGATGGTCGGGTCATTCTCAGTACCACCGATTTCTTCATGCCGATCGCCGATGATCCCTTCGACTTCGGCCGGATTGCCGCCACCAATGCCATCAGCGATATCTATGCCATGGGCGGCACGCCGATCATGGCCATCGCCATTCTGGGTTGGCCGGTCAACCTGCTGCCGCCGGAAGTGGCGCAACAGGTGGTCGACGGTGGTCGACAGGCCTGCCATGATGCCGGTATCGCTCTGGCCGGCGGGCACAGCATCGATTCCCCCGAACCGATTTTCGGTCTGGCGGTCACCGGGCAGGTGGCCAAGGCCCATCTGAAGCAGAACAACACCGCCGAGGCCGGGTGCCTGCTTTATCTGACCAAGCCCCTGGGTGTCGGCGTACTGACCACGGCCCAGAAGCAGAAAAAACTGCGACCCGAACACGAGGGGCTGGCTATTGCCAGCATGTGCCGTTTGAACGCGGTCGGTGCCGCGCTCGGGCCGATGCTTGGCGTGAAAGCGGTGACCGATGTCACTGGCTTCGCGCTGCTCGGCCACCTGCTGGAAATGTGCGAAGGCAGTGGGGTTCAAGCCGAACTTCAATTCGATGCGATCCCGGTGCTCGAACCGGTGCCCGGATACATCGCCCAGGGCTGTGTGCCGGGCGGCACTGGTCGGAACTTCGCCAGCTACGGCCACAAAGTCGCAGCCTTGAACGATTATCAGAAAGCGCTGCTTTGCGATCCGCAGACCAGTGGTGGGCTGCTGATTGCCGTTGCCCCCGAGGATTCACCGGCGCTTGAATCGGTTCTGCGCAGCGCCGATATCGTTCCGCATTGCATTGGCCGTTTGCAGGCGCGGACTGATGGCGCATGGGTGCGTCTGCGTTGAATCGGCCCGACAGCCGCGATTTCGCCCGGCTGTTTCTGGCGGATACGCCATTCATAGATACCCGCTCGCCCGGGGAGTTTGCCGAAGGGGCGTTTCCGCACACGATCAATCTGCCCTTGATGGATGATCAGCAGCGGGCGCAGGTCGGCCTGTGT
>JBEAYK010000055.1:0-6775 GCA_041159305.1 Pseudomonadota bacterium | reverse complement strand
GTGAAGCGGAGGTGCGCGCTGCGGTGGAAACCGCTTTCGCCCGCGGCCACGACGTGACCGGCCATGCGCACGGCGCCCAAGGCATCAAGAACACCATCCGGGGCGGTGCGCGTTCGGTCGAGCATGCTTCGCTGATTGATGACGAAGGCATTGCCTTGGCCAAGCAGCACGGCACCTGGCTGGTGATGGATGTCTACAACGGGGATTACATCGACACCGTCGGCCGCAAGCAGGGCTGGAGCGCGGAGTCCCTTCAGAAAAATCTGGACACCGGCTTTACCAAAGCGGTGAAGATGGGCGTGAGGATTGCCTATGGAACCGACAGCGGCGTGTATCCGCATGGCGGCAATGCCAAGCAATTTGCATATATGGTCCGCTATGGCATGACCCCGATGCAGGCCCTGCAGTCGGCCACCATCCAATCGGCGCGTCTGCTGCGCCGCGAAAAAACGCTGGGTTCGATTGCGCCAGGTAAACAGGCCGATCTGGTCGCCCTGGCCTGCAACCCCATTGCCGATATCAGTTGTACCGCCAAGCCGGTCTGGGTGATGAAAGACGGCATTCGTTTTGAGGGGGCATCGAAATGAGCCGCAGCCGGCAATTGGGTTTCTGGATGTGCCTGGCATTGGTGATGGGCAATATGATCGGTTCCGGCGTGTTTCTGCTGCCGGCATCGCTGGCTCCATATGGCTTGAATAGCCTGTATGGCTGGTTGCTCACGGCCGCTGGCAGCCTGCTGCTCGCCACCGTGTTTGCCGGTCTTGCGCGCGCCTTCCCAGGGAAACCCGCGTATGCGTATGTGCAAATGGCGTTCGGCAATCGAACCGGCTTCGTGGTCGCTTGGGGCTATTGGGTGGCGGTATGGGTGGGCAATGCCGCCGTGGCCATCGCCGCGGTCAGCTATCTTTCGCACGTGCTACCGTGGATCAGCAACACCCCAGGCGCCTCGATTGGCGTAACGCTCGGTTTCATCTGGCTATTCACCATTATCAACATGCTCGGCGCCCGTGAATCCGGAAGTGTTCAGCTGATTACGACGGTACTGAAACTGCTGCCGCTGCTGGCGGTGATTGTGCTGGGTCTGATCCTGCTTGGGCAAGGCCGCATGATTGATGCCAATGCCGGCGCGCCTGCTGTGGCATTCAGTTGGGATGCCGTCAATGCTAGTGCCATACTCACCTTGTGGGCGTTTTTGGGTCTGGAATCGGCAGCCGTGGCCAGCGAGAAGATCCGCGATCCGGAGCGCATCATACCGCTGGCCACCTTCTGGGGCACCTTGATTACTGCGCTGGTGTATATCCTGATCTGCACCGTGGTGATTGTGCTGATTCCGGCTAAAGAGTTGGCGGTATCCAGTGCGCCCTTGGCGGATTTGATTGCACGCTACTGGGGTGCCGATTGGGGCGATTGGATTGCCGCGTTTGCCGCCATCAGCGCACTGGGGGCGCTCAACGGCTGGATTCTGCTGCAAGGTGAATTACCCGGCCAGATGGCGCGTGCCGGTGCCTTTCCGGCATGGCTGGCACGTCGCTCGCAACGCGATACTCCGGTGCCGGCCTTGTTGCTGAGCGGTGTGTTGGTCAGCGTGGTGGTGTTGTTGAACGCAGAAAAAGGTATGGTGGAAATTTTCACGTTTTTACTGCTGATTTCCACCTCGGCGATTCTGGTCATGTATCTGCTCTCGGCGGCCGGCGCCTTGCTGCTCTACAAGCGTGGCGAATTGTCACTGCAGCGCCCGATGACCGGTTTTCTGATGGTGGCGGCCTGTGCCTGCGTTTACGCGTTGTGGGCCTTGTTCGGTGCCGGAAAAGACGCGGTGTTGTGGGGTTTTTTCCTTCTGGCAAGCGCATTGCCGGTGTATTATTTCAGTCGTAGCCAGATTCGGCAGGCCTTGTTGAGTTTGCCTTTAATGGCGATTGTGCCTGTTTGGCATGTCATCACCCATTTTCGTATGTAAAGATTGATTATGACCCGTGACCCCCGATATGACATCCTGTTCGAGCCGGTACAAATCGGCCCGGTCACCGCCCGCAACCGGTTCTATCAGGTGCCGCATTGCAACGGCATGGGCCACCAGATGCCTGAAGCCCACGCCGCCATGCGCGAAATCAAGGCCCAGGGCGGCTGGGCGGTGGTCAGTACCGAGGAATGCGAAATCCATCCGAGCGGTGACGTCACGCCTTACGTGGAAGCGCGGCTGTGGGACGACGGCGATATTCCGACCCTGGCCTTGATGTGCGAGAAGGTCAAGGCGCACGGCGCGCTGTCGGCGGTGGAGCTCACCCACAACGGCTATACCGCCTCCAATCTGTACAGCCGGGAAGTACCGATTTCACCGATGCACACGCCTCTGAAATATGGCTACCCGCTGCAGGCCCGTGCGATGACCCTGCACGACATCCGTGAATACCGGCGCTGGCATAAAAATGCCGCGTTGCGCGCCAAGCGCGCCGGATTCGACATCATCTATGTCTACGCCGCCCATGATCTTTCATTGGCCATGCATTTCCTGCAGCGCAGGCGCAACCAGCGTACCGATGATTACGGCGGCACGCTGGAAAACCGTATCCGGCTATTGCGCGAAGTGTTACAGGACACCAAAGACGCTGTCGGGGATACCTGCGCCGTGGCGTTGCGGTTCGCAACCGAAGAATTTCTGGGCGAGGAGGGCGTACATACCGCCGAAGCCAAGGAAGTCGTGCATCATCTGGCCGATTTGCCGGACATCTGGGATGTCAATGTCGCCTCCTGGTACAACGATTCGCTGACTTCGCGTTTCGGAGCCGAAGGCTACCAACAGCCGTTCACTTCCTGGGTCAAGCAGATTACCAACAAGCCGGTCGTCGGCGTCGGTCGTTTCACCTCACCCGACACTATGGTGCGGCTGGTGCGCGAAGGCGCGCTCGACATGATCGGTGCGGCCCGTCCCTCCATCGCCGATCCGTTCCTGCCCCGTAAAATCGAAACGGGCGCCATCGACGCCATCCGCGAATGCATCGGCTGTAATATCTGCGTGTCCGGCGACATGACCATTACCCCGATTCGCTGTACCCAGAATCCGACCATGGGCGAGGAGTGGCGCAAAGGCTGGCATCCGGAAACGATTGCGGCCAAGAAATCGGAAAAACGGATACTGGTGGTCGGTGCCGGACCGGCCGGTCTGGAAGCCACGCGGGCGCTCGGGCAACGCGGTTATGAAGTGATGTTGGCCGAAGCCACCGAGCAGCTCGGCGGGCGCGTCTTGAAAGAATCGGCGTTACCGGGCTTGGCTGAATGGCGGCGCGTACGCGATTGGCGGGTTGGCCGCATCGAACCCATGCCGAACGTGTCGGTATTCCGAGGCAACGCCTTGAGCGCCCAGGATGTCTTGGATATCGGTGCCGATGCGGTGGTGCTGGCTACCGGTGCTCACTGGGTCCGTACCGGCATCGGCCGCAGTCTGACTGAGCCTTTCAGCGGTCATGATTTGCCGGGCGTGTTCACGCCGGATGAGCTCATGTCCGGTCGCATGCCAGAGGCTGGTCCGGTCGTTTTGTATGACGATGACAATTTCTATCTGGCCAGTGTGCTGGCTGAAGTATTGGTCGCGCGTGGTAATGCCGTGCATTTCGTAAGCACCGAAGACACCATCGCCGGCTGGACCGCCAATACCCTGGACTACCGTCACATCCAGAAGCGCCTGCGTAAACTCGGCGTGCACCTGTATACCGGAAAAACCCTGGCTGGATTCAACGGCACACAAGTTCAGCTTGCGTGTGTCTGGTCAGACGAAGTCCTCACCCTCGATGCCGTTTCAGTGGTCACGGTCAGCATGCGTTTGCCCAATGATGCCTTGTATCAGGATCTGCTGGCACGCGAAAGCGAATGGGCGGCCGCTGGTATCGGCAGTGTGCAATGTATCGGCGATGCGCTGGCGCCTGGACTGATCGTACATGCCGTTTATGCGGGGCATCGCTATGCCCGTGAGTTTGAAGCTGATGCGGGTGAGAACGGTGATAGCGACGGGGTGCCATTTAGGCGGGTGAGACACCGTTTTTAGTACGCTTCTTTTGAGGCGCCTGTTGTCACTCGCCTGTGGGTTTAACCAAGTTAACTGCGTTTCCGATAAAAATGCGTCGGGCATTGCAAGCCCATTTGATACTCTGGAATAAAGCGTTGAGAGCATTTCAGACCGTGCTTGGCAAATAATTCATCGGCTTGCTCGGCTGTCAAAAAATGATAGATAGCGGGGTTGTTTTGATAGGCGTTGATGGCTTCGAGCGTTTCCAATGGCCAGCCTAAGTATTTAGACAGGGATTCCCAGTCAGATGTGTTATTTCTCAGCATGTTCCATATTTTAGAAAGTTCAATTCCTGAATCAGTATTTTCTTGCATGGCATTACCGAGTCTTATCTTTAAGCAATTTAAGTCACGAATGCGGTGATTCATCAGATCAGAGATAACATCGCCTGGAGATTCAGGCTCCGCTGGCTGGGTAAATATTCTAAAAATAGCTAAGCCTCCCGGCTTAAGAATTCTAGCCAGTTCACTTGCCATTTTCTCGTGCCCTTGTGGGAAGTCGAGCAAGAGAAGTCCTCCGTCGCACAATACGACGTCAGTCTGGCCAGAGGGTAGGGGTATGCTTCGCCAGTCACCAAGAATTGCGTTTTCTTTTGGACCAGGCCATACAAAATCAATCATTTCAGCCGTGCAGTCTAAGGCCTGCACGTAACTGCTTTTAGGCCAGGGTAGATTGTAATATTCAGGAGTGACGCCGAGAATGAGCGCATTTAGTGGGGTGTCTGAATAGATCTCTAACTCATTGCGAATAAATTGCAGGTCCTCATGTATTGGCCTTAGTGGAGGGCCAATATTAGGCCAAAATTTCGCGGCTTTTGGCCACTGGCCTTTTGTGTTTTTTAGGTTTTTTATATCAGTCATGATATGTATGAAAGTAGGCCATTGCACATATTTTTCATATAAACCCCATCTGCTAATGCTATTTGAGGCGGAGAACCAGGTGTTTTATTCGCATCGAGCAAGAAAATGCCATCTCGATGTTCGACAAAGTCAAACTTGCCAAAGTCAAAGCCCATATTGGCACGAATTTTAATTAATTCGTTCGGTATATTGACCTGTTCGCGAGCTATAACATTATCAGCTTTAATAATAGGATGAGGGCTCAGGTAGCGATAGCAATGACCATAGTTTCCGCAGAAGACCCAGTGCCTGATGGCATACAAATCACCTTCGCGCTCTGGCATGAAGCAGTCGATGACCAGTGAGGCATCACTGCTCAGCTCCTCCGGCACATCTTGGATGCTGTTGAACACCGCATATTCCGGAAAGGCCCGGACTTCCGGCGCACTGCCTTTGCGACGGGCGTTCTTGGCGCTTTCACCGCCGGCATGGCAATTCAGGTTCGACTTGACGATGACCGGTCCGTTCCAGTCGGGTCGCCCAGCGAGCAGGGCGCCGCTGATTACTGTTTTGGAGATATCGGCAACCCTCCGGTTCAGGCAGTTCCGAAAGCCCGCAGCGTAAGCCAGGTAATCCTCCGGCACGCGGGTCAGGTCCACATGCAGGATGGCCAGGTCGGGATCGGGGTTCTTGGCATTCGGGCCGTGGACGATTTCAACATCATGGCCGCGCCGGATCAATTCGGAAACCATGCGCCCGATCAGATAGGGGCAGTTGTAGCCGTTGCCATCACGCCGTGGCCAGATGATCCGGTCAAGTTCGTGACAGAGGATTGCAATTGACGCCATCAGGAAGCCGATGCATGAAGGGAGTCTGACTATTAAATCATGCCCATGCGATTGCGTGGCTCCTGTACCCCCGTGCTGCGTTAAAATAGGGTCATGCATGACATCCTCAATATCGCGTCCTACCGCTTCATCGCCATCGTCGATGTCGATGCCGTGGCTGTGCGCGTTAAAGCCCTCTGCGAGCAACACGAACTCAAAGGTACGGTGCTGGTTTCGCCGGAAGGCATCAATATTTTTCTGGCCGGAACCGATCCGGGCATCCACGGCTTCCTGACCGAGCTGCAGTCCGACCCCCGTTTCGACGGCATCGCGGTGAAGTTCAGCCGAAGCGGCTTTGTTCCGTTCAAGCGGCTTCGCGTCAAGCGCAAACGCGAAATCATTACTTACCGTGATGATCGATTGCTTCCCGAAAATGGGCGTGCGCCCAGCGTGAGCCCGGAAACATTGGCGCAATGGCTGGACAGGGGTTGCGATGATGCCGGGCGTGAAGTGGTGTTACTCGACACCCGCAATGCCGAAGAGGTCATTTACGGTACTTTCGAGGGTGCGCTGACGTTTCCGATTACCAAATTCACCGAGTTGCCGGAAGCGGTCGAATCCCGAAAAGAGGACTTGGCCGGAAAAACCGTGGTCAGTTTCTGTACCGGTGGCATCCGTTGCGAGAAATCGGTATTGCGCATGCAGGCCGATGGCTTTCCGGATTGTTACCAATTGGAAGGCGGCATTCTCGGTTATTTCGAAAAAATGGGCGGCAAGCATTATCAAGGCCGCTGTTTCGTATTCGATGACCGAATCGCCTTGGATCCGAACCTGGATCCCCTGATCGAAACGCCGGGATTCTGAAAGAAAAAGCCGCCCAACAGCGGCTTTCAGGGTTTGGTGGATCTGAGGAGGATCGAACTCCTGACCTCGTCATTGCGAACGACGCGCTCTCCCAGCTGAGCTACAGACCCGTAAGACTATGCTAATCCAACATGGTCCGGGCTTCAAGCCGAAGCCAGAATGGGTTTAAACGATTCCGCCAAGAG
>JBEAYK010000054.1:0-6562 GCA_041159305.1 Pseudomonadota bacterium | reverse complement strand
TTCGGCATGCCGGCCGGCGAGCCGAATTTGATCAAAGATTCGAGATACTGAGTTCCTTTTTTGCGTGTGATGTCTGGGGTCAATGGTTTTCCGGTGGCGCCTTTGCGGAGCACGCCGTGGCAGCCGGCGCAACGCTCGAAATATATCTTGCTGGCTTGTGCGAATTCGGCTTTGCTCATCGGTGGCGCGTCCGGATTGATGATCATATCCACGCCCATGGAGCCTGCCGTAGATGGTGCGCCTTGATAGTTCATTACGCCTTCCTTGGTCGATGGATGGCGCTCGCCCTGGGCTTTGTCATCGGAAACCGCAAGTTTGACCCGCTCGGCCTTGACCTGGGGCGTAGTTACCAGTTTCGGCGTATTGCCCCAACTGGCGTAAACATAGCCGACAATGTTGGCGATTTCCTCATCAGACAGATGGCTCATGGCGGGCATGACACCGTCATAATCGACGCCGTTGACCTTGAGCTTGCCCGTGATGCCTTTGAGAATTGACGAGAGTACGGTCGCCGGGGTGTTGGCACTCAGGAAGTCGGAACCTGCGAGCGGGGGAAACGCGCCGGCCAGCCCCTTTCCATCGGGCTGATGGCAAGCGGCACAGTTGGCTAAATATGCGGCTTGACCGGCCTCAAGGGCAGCTTTCGGCGGCCGCTCATTGCTGATGTCGCTGGTTGCCACCACGCCGCCGATGACGCTTAGGCCGATCGACAGTACCAGAAGTTTCTGCATGGGTTTTCTTGCCATGGGATATGCCTCGTTAAGTAAGGAAAATGCACGCCTTTCCGACGTCCTGCGGCCATAGTGCGCTCCACCGATTAGTGATTCCCTGACCTAGGTCAAGCCAAGACCATGTTGCTTTCCAAGATTGACAAAATACCTGTATCCGGCCAGCCGGATGGCTTACTCTGTGCGGAGATCGATGCCATGGAATCCGTTGATGCGAAAACCGCTCGTCACCGCAGTAGCGCTCATTTTTAGCCAAACCCTCCCAGCCCAGTCCATGCCAGCCGAAACGGCCGATATTCTGGATTCAGTGGTTGTCGTCGGCCAGCGCCGCCCCGAGCCGATTGAGCAAGTTGTCGGTGCGGTCAGCGTCATCGACCACGAGAACATGCAGAAACGCTCGGTGCAGCGCATCGACGAGATGGTGCGTTACGTGCCCAACGTCGAAGTCACCCAGGACAGCAACCGCTTCGGCAACCAGGGCTTCAACATCCGCGGCCTGGAGGGCAACCGGGTCAGCATCGAAATTGACGGCATTCCGCTGTCCGACAGCTTCTCCGTCGGGCAGTTCGCCTCCGCCGGACGCGATCTGGTCGAGCTAGGCGTCATCGATCATGTCGAAATCCTGCGCGGTCCGGCGTCCACGCTGTATGGCAGCAAAGCCCTGGCCGGCGTAGTAGCCTACACCACGCTGGATCCGGTCAATGCCGACTTTTCCGACGGCATGCTGCGCGCCGGAGCCAGCCTTGGTGCGCACTCGCGCGACGACAGCCAGAGCTGGTCTGCAAATATAATGGCCAGCGGATTGGAAAAGCGTTTTACCTTTCTCGCTGCGGCAGGCCAGATCAGCGGCCATGAAATAAGCAACCAGTCCGACACCCCGGAAGACCAAGCCAATCCAGCCGACAGCCATCGCAACAGCGCATTGCTGAAGTTCGGCATGGATTTCGCCTCCGCCGGACGCTGGCAGCTGGCCGTTGATCACAGCGACGGCGAACAGAAAACCGACCTGCAGTCCCTGCTGTTCGGACCGGGCCGGTTTTCCACCACCTACGCACTGACCGCCGATGACGAATACAGTCGCGACCGCGCCAGCGTGCACGGCGCCATCGCTGAACTTGGCGCGCTGCGCGACGTATCGGTGCTGCTGTACCGTCAGGACAGCGACACCCGGCAGTTCAGCGAACAATACCGCCTGGCCGACCGGACCACGCGCTTCCCTTCCAAGCGCGAACGCGATTTCCGCCTCGAGCAGACCAGCACCGGCCTGGAATTGAACGCGCAGTGGCGCGGGCAGTGGCTGGGCGCCGAACACTGGCAGATCTTCGGTATCGACGCTGCACGCCACGAATACAGCAGTATCCGCTACGGCACCGAAACCAATCTGCTCACCGGCGCGGAAAGCAATGTGATCCTAGGCGAAGTGTTGCCGGTGCGCGACTTCCCGAACAGCGAAAGCGAGGAGTTCGGTGTGTTCTGGCAGGATGAAATCACCCTGACGCCACAATGGGCGGTCATTCCCGGATTGCGCTGGGAGATGAGCAGAATGCACGGTTTCGCCGACGCGGTCTGGCTGGCCGATAATCCGAATGCCGACATCGCCGGCACCGACAACGACGCGCTGACCCCGAAACTCGGCCTGCGCTGGCAGGGCCAGCAGTGGTCCAGCTATCTGCAATACGTCTACGGCTACCGTGCGCCGCCGTTTTCCGATGTCAACATCGGCCTTAACCTGCCGGCTTTCAATTATGTAGCGCTGCCCAATCCCGACCTGAAACCCGAACGCAGCCATGGCCTGGAGCTGGGCCTGCGCTTCGGCGGCGAGTACGCGCAGGGCAGCCTGGCGGTGTTCGACAACCGCTTCGAGGACCTGATCGAATCGCGCGCCAACCAGGGCGTGAACGCCGATGGCCAGCTGGTGTTCCAGTCGGTCAACCGCGACAGCGCCCGTATCGTCGGCGTGGAATTTGAATTCCAGCTGGGCCTAGACGCCTTCTGGGATGATGCCGATGCCTGGCGTCTGCAGGCCACCGGCTCGTGGTCAAAGGGCGATGATACCCAACGCGACCAGCCGTTGAATTCGATCATGCCGGCACGGATGACGCTCGGTATCGGCTATGCACCCGGCAATGGCCGCTGGGGCGCGGAACTGCTCGGCACCGGCGTGGCTGCGGTGACCCGCGTCGACCGTAGCGCCGCCGATCTGTATGCACCGCCGGGCTATGCCGTACTGGATGCCAACCTCTGGTACGAGTTCGCGCCCGACCTGCGCCTGGTACTCTCGTTCGGCAATCTGGCCGACCGTACCTACTGGCAGTGGGCCAGTATGCGCGGCGTATTGGCCAACGCCGACAATCTGCCGTTCTATACCGCCAGCGGCCGGAGTTATGCCATCAGCCTGAATGGCTCTTGGTGACCTGGCCTCAGTAAAACCAGCCCAACGGCTGGTGGCTGCGCGCCACAGACAACATAAAGGCATAGACGCACAGCGCCGCGATGAAGCACAGCCAGCGGGCTTTCAGGCTGCGTCCGCGCTTAAGCGCGAAACTGCCCAGCACCACGTACACCACAAGCAAGACCAGCTTCACGGTCAACCAGCCATTGGCGAACACGCCGCTTGGTAGCAGGGTCGCCAGCATCAGCGCGGCTGTCAGCAGCACGGTATCTATGCTGTAACTCAGATAGCGCATCGGCGTCGACATCGCCCAGACCCTGCCGTTCAGCAGCAGCAGGCCGCGCAAAGCGAAAAGTCCGCCGCTGGCCAGCACGGACACGATATGTACGGTTTTGATCGGCAGGTAAAACGTGATCATCTCAGTCGGCCTTGCCGTCCGCGCGCGGCGTCAGGTAAATCCACACCGACCGCAGCACCCACGGCAGGAACGCCAGCAACCAGAGCAGTCCGGCGGCGCTATGCCAGGCCAGGATATCCGGCGCCAGCTCAGCACCGATCCGCACCAGCGCGGTGATCTGGATGACGATAAACGCAAACGCCGCCACGCCGCCCAGTTGCAATGGCCTACCGGAGTGGCCTTGGGTCACCCGCGTCACCATCGCCACCAGCAGGCTGCCGAAGAATCCGATGAACAGCGCATGTGCCGGTGCGCGGCCGAGCACGAACCCGCCGCCCTGCAGAAACCAAAGGCTTTGCACGCTGTACAGCAGCGCGGCGGCCGGCAGCCAGGCAAACCCGACCATCAGCACTCTCAGCAAAGCCGGCATGGTGCGGGCGCGCGGCCACCAACGCCAAAGCAGCCAGGCGCTCAATCCAGCCAGCGGCAGGTCGGCCAGCCACAGCCACGCATAGGCATGCGCCAACTCCATGCCCAGGTGCAGCATAGCCAGCAGCCAGAACAGCGCAAGTGCTCCCATCGGCCGGATCACTTTATAGCCCGGCAGAGCCGCGCTGGCGAAGAACGGCAGCATGCGGTGACAGACTGTGAAATAGATCGGCAACAGCAGTCCGAAGCCGCCGAACTTGATGGCCGCGAACATCCAATGCGCATCGCGGCTGAACAGATAGGCGAACATCAGTCCGATGCCGACGAGGCCCAGCAGCAACGCGGTGAATGCACTGACGGCATGCCATGTGGTCTGCTTCTCGCGCCAGAGTAGCATCGCCAGGAACAGGCAGCCGGCCAACCAGCCGGACAGCGTCAGCAGCAGACCGAGAAACAGCACATGGCCGAAGCCGAACAGTGACACCAGGGTCAGCACCTGCCCGGCCAGTAGACCGAAACCGACCGGAACGTAATGCCATTTGCTATAGGCCGGCAGGCCCATCCAACGCGGAAACACCGTCAGCAGGAAGCCGAACATGAACGACGGCAGCACCTGATACTGCATGATGAACGCGTGCAGCCAACCGGCCGGGATATCCAGCTGTGGCATGGCGGCCAATTGCCAACGGGAATTGATCAACCAGAAGGTCCACCATGCCATGGCAAGAAGTACGTTGCTGGCGCCAACGGAAAACATTAGCCGGTGAGGCGCTGCTGCCAGAAGGCGCAAATCTGGCACGCTCCTTAGATCGTTTTCTATCTGCATGCAAGGGTTTCCAACAACAGTCATATTCGTTTCATATCATGCGCCGCCACTGCAGCATTCGCGCTGACACAGGTCAAGTTTGACAAAAAAAGGGCCGCTTGCGCGGCCCCGGGGAGGCGATTGTAGCGTTAATTTACCTTTTGGGAACAACCCAGAGACGAAGTACGAACCAGGCCAGAAGTACGGCGCCAATCGAGAAGATCGTATCGCCGGGTACGCGCATCCAGATCAGCAGGTCGATGATCGGCCGGCCCATGAATTCCGCCGAGCGTGCATACCAATACCCATGTTCAAGTGCGGCATTGAGTTGCAGCAGACCCAGCGGCAGCAGCGTCAGCAGAGCCATTAGACTAAGACCGATGTTCAGCGTCCAGAAACTGTTGCGCAACAGCTTGCCATTCCATTCGACATCCGGTTTCAGTCCACGGATACAGAACAGAAGCAGGCCGATGCCGAGCATGCCGTATACCCCGAAAAGTGCAGTATGTCCATGCAGGGGGGTCAGATTAAGACCCTGCATATAGTAAAGAGCCAGTGGGGTGTTAATCAGGAAGCCGAATAGACCGGCGCCGACAAGATTCCAGAACGAAACCGCAATGAAAAACATGATTGGCCACTGGTAACGCGCCATCCACGGCGTTGCCTTGCTGTGTGACCAGGTTTCATAGGCTTCAATGCCGATCAGTGCCAGAGGGACGACTTCCAAGGCAGAAAACGATGCGCCGAGCGCGACCACGGCGGTCGTGGTGCCGGTGAAGTAGAGGTGATGGAATGTACCCAGAATGCCGCCCGCCATGAACACAATGGTGGCGAATAGGACATTGATGGTGGCGGATTTGCCGCGAACCAGTCCGAGCTTGACGAACAGGAAGCTCATCACCGCCACTGCAAATACCTCGAAGAAGCCTTCGACCCACAAGTGAACAACCCACCAGCGCCAGTACTCAACCATCGACAGATGGGTATGCTCGCCCCACATCAGACCGGCGGCATAAAACATGCCGATAGCCACGGTGGACAGAAACAATAATCCGACGATGGATGACATTTCGTCCTTGCGGCGCAGCGCCGGCCATAATGCACGCCCCATCAACAGCAGCCAAACCATCAGTCCGACAAACAGGAAAGCCTGCCAGAATCGACCGATATCGACGTACTCCCATCCTTGATGTCCGAACCAGAAGTTGTTGGCCAAGCCGAGCTTCTGCATCACGGCAAACCATTGACCGGTGAAAGCGCCGACCACGATGATCAGCAGACAGGTAAACAGGAAGTTGACACCAGCGCGCTGGAATTTCGGTTCAACACCAGAAATGGCCGGTGCAATATACAAACCGGTGCCGAGCCAGGCCGTGGCAATCCACAAAACAGCAAGCTGGGTATGCCAGCTTCGTGTTAGCGAGTAAGGTAGTACTTCGGCCAGATTGAAACCATAAAAGTTCTGGCCTTCAACCTGGAAATGTGCAGTAAAAGCACCGAGCAGAATTTGCACCAGGAATAGTGCCAGAACCACCCAGAAGTACTTTGCGGTGGCCTTCATCGAGGGTGTAATAGTCAATCCGCGTAACGGATCGGTTGCGGGCGGTGTCGGCGAACCTTCACGTCCGTGATAGACCGCGTAATGCCATCCGAGCAGGGCAATCCCTGCAATCATGAACAGCACACTGAATACCGTCCAAAGGAAGGTGCTTGACGTGGCCTGATTTCCGACGGTCGGGTCATACGGCCAGTTATTCGTGTAGCTAACCTCTTGACCGGGACGATTGGTTACCGCCGCCCAGGATGTCCAG
>JBEAYK010000053.1:0-6575 GCA_041159305.1 Pseudomonadota bacterium | reverse complement strand
CCGACCAAGGCCTCGCAGACCTTCTCGACCGCCGAGGACAACCAGTCCGCGGTGACCGTGCATGTCCTGCAGGGTGAACGCGAACAGGCCCGCTACAACAAGTCCCTGGCCCGCTTCGACCTGGCCGGTATCGATTCCGCCCCGCGCGGCATGCCGCAGATCGAAGTCAGCTTCGACATCGATGCCAACGGCATCCTGCATGTTTCGGCCAAGGACAAGAAGAACGGCAAGGAACAGCGCATCGAAATCAAGGCCGGTTCCGGTCTGTCGGAAGCCGAAATCCAGCAGATGGTGCAGGACGCCGAAGCGCACCGCGAAGAGGACAAGAAGTTCCACGAGTTGGTGACCGCCCGCAACATGGCCGATGCCGCCGTTCACAGCACCCGCACCGCCATCAAGGAACACGGCGACAAAGTGCCGGGCGATCAGCTGGGCGCCATTGAAACCGCGCTGAGTGATCTGGAAACCGCGATGAAGGGTGACGACAAGGCCCAGATCGAGGCCAAGACCGAAGCCCTCAGCCAGGCTGCGCAGTCGCTGTATGCTGCCGCCTCGGCCGGTGCCCAACCGGAAGCTCAGGCCCAGGCCCAGCCGGCCGGCGATGACGTGGTGGATGCTGAGTTCACCGAAGTCAAAGACGACCAGAAATAAGTTGCAGTTCACGACCCACGCCGGTTTTCCACCGGCGTGGGTTTTTCCGTAAAGAAAAACCGGATTTTCCGTCATGAGCAAGCGTGATTATTACGACATCCTCGGTGTGGCCAAGACTGCCAGCGAGGAAGAACTGAAAAAGGCCTATCGCCGTCTGGCGATGAAGCATCACCCGGACCGCAATCCGGATGATGACAAGGCCGAGCACGCGTTCAAGGAAGCCAAGGAAGCCTACGAAGTACTGAGCGATGCCAACAAGCGCCGCGCCTACGATGCGCACGGCCACGCCGCTTTCGAACACGGCATGGGTGGCGGCGGTGGCGGAGCCGGCTATGCCGACATGGGTGACATCTTCGGCGATATTTTCGGCGACATCTTCGGCGGTGGACGCGGTCAACGCGGCCCGCGCCGTGGCAATGATCTGCGCTACGTGCTCGAGCTGGATTTGGAAGAAGCGGTGTTCGGGGTCGAGAAGCAGATCGATATTCCGACCTTGATTGCCTGCGAACCCTGCAAAGGCTCCGGATCCGAAGACGGCAAGATCGAAACCTGTAAAACCTGCCAAGGCCGCGGTCAGGTCCGTATGCAGCGCGGCATCTTCGCCATGCAGCAGCCGTGCCCGTCCTGCGGTGGCCGCGGTGAAACCATTGCCAAGCCCTGCAAATCCTGTCACGGCCAAGGCCGCAAACAAAGCCAGAAAACCCTGCAGGTCAAAATTCCTGCGGGCGTGGATACCGATGACCGGATCCGGCTGCAGGGCGAGGGCGAAGCCGCCCCAGCCGGCGGGGTCGCCGGCGATTTGTATGTGGAAGTGCATGTCCGCGAACACCCGATTTTCCAGCGTGAAGGCAATGACCTGTACTGCGAAGTGCCGATCCGTTTCAGTCAGGCCGCACTCGGTGCTGAATTGACGGTGCCGACCCTGCAAGGCGAAGCGCTGGTGAAAGTGCCGGCCGAAACCCAGACCGGCAAGGTATTCCGTCTGCGCGGCAAGGGTGTGAAATCGGTGCGCAGTAACGGCACCGGCGATCTGCTGTGCCGGGTGGTGGTGGAGACCCCGGTCAATCTGACCGGAAAGCAGCGTGAACTGCTGGAATCTTTCGAGAAAACCTTCGAAGGCGAGGCCGGTGCCAAGCATTCGCCGAAGTCCAGCACCTTCTTCGACGGCGTGAAGTCCTTCCTGGATCGCATCATCTCCTGATCGGCTTGCCGGCCGGCCGGTTTGACATCCCCTTAACTGCGGGACTAGACTGAGCCCGCCTATCAACCAAGGGGAAAGTCCATGTCACGCAAGCTGCTTGTGCTTTCGTGTGCTCTGGCCACCGTTGCATTTTCATGCACGGTCTCGGCTCAGAGTGCCAAAGCGCCCACACCGTTTGAAAACGCCGATTACGACGGCGATGGCAAAATCAGTCATGAGGAATACCGCAACCGCGCGGCCTTCCTGTTCCATGATTACGACCACAACGAAGATGGCGTTCTGACCGCCGATGAACTCCCGGAATACCGCAATGCCAAGGGCATTGTGGTCGCCACCGGCAATCTGACCATCACTGATTACATGGCCTCGATCAGCCATAGCTTTGACATGGGCGACGTGAACAAGGATGGTTTCCTGCAACCCGCGGAATGGGGTGTTGCCCCGTCCTTGAACAAGTAACGGAGGCCCCATGAAAAACATTACGCTTAGTGCTTTCCTGCTGGCCGCCGCTGTTTATGGTTCCGAGGCCCGTGCCGATTTCGACCTGACCTGCGAATCGACCAGTGGCCAGACCCGCAGCTGCCCGATCAACGGCAGCTATGGCACCGTTTATCTGAAGACCCAGCTGTCCCGCTCCCCCTGCTATGAAAATTCGACATGGGGTACCGATGGCAACGGTATTTGGGTGTCCAACGGTTGCCGTGCCACTTTCCGCATTTCCCAAGGTAGTACCAATTACAACAGCTATGGTAACCGCTACGATAGCCACGAATCATCCAACAACGGCAAAGCTGCGGCTGCCGCCGCCGCCGTCATCATCGGCGCGGCCGCCATTGCCGCGGCCAGCAACAAAAACAACAGCCACGGCAGCTACGGCAGCGGTTATGACCGTTACGGCAACAATTACGGCAACAACAACTACGGCTACAACAACAACTATGGCGGCGACCGCGCCAGCGTGACCTGCGAATCGCGGGATCAGCGCCGTCAGCGCTGCGCCCTGTTCGTCGGCCGCGATAGCGTCCGCATCAGCCGCAAGCTGTCGAATTCGGCCTGCCGCTTCGGTCAGGACTGGGATTACGACCGCAACGGCGTGTATGTCTGGAACGGTTGCCGGGCGGTTTTTACGGTGTACTGAAGCGTCAACGCGTACTGAAAAACCCGGCAGTCGCCGGGTTTTTTATTACGGTGATTTAACAAGAATTGAACATATCTTGATGAATTGATTCATTTTTAGTTCATGAAAACGGCTTGTGTTCAGGCGCTGTTTTCGTTATGGTGGATAAAATCTCGCGATGTCTCTCAGCCTTTGGAGCGCCCGATGCGTTTTCTTCCCCTGTTCGCCCTCGGTTTGCTGTCCGCCAGCCAAGTTCATGCCCAGTCCGTCGACGCGTCCTTGATTGCGCGTCTGGCCCCGAAAATCAATCCGACGGTCATCAATGAAGCGGTTTCCGCGATGAACTGTGCCCGCAAGAACGGGGTCGGCATCAATGCCAGCCGCGTCGCCATCATCGATTACACCATTCCCTCGCGTCTGCCGCGCTTATGGGTACTGGATTTGAAACAGCAGAAGCTTTTGTTTGAAGAGCATGTTGCGCACGGCCAGGGCTCTGGCCACGATATCCCCAATGCCTTTTCCGATCGTGAAGGCAGCCACCAGACCAGCCTCGGTCTGTTCTTGACCGACACGACCTATCAGGGCGGCAATGGGTATTCTTTGCGGCTGCATGGCCTGAGCAAAGGCTTCAACGAATCGGCAATGCGGCGCCTGATCGTGATGCATGGCGCCCCGTATGTGAATCCCCTCGCTGCCATGGCCATGGGCCGTCTGGGCCGATCCTGGGGTTGTCCTGCGGTTCGGCGTGAAGTCGCCAAGCCGATGATTGATACCCTCAAGCAAGGGCAGTTCATCTATTCGCATGGGCCCGGTACCGCAAAGCTCTCGCAGTGCAAAACAGAGAATCTTGTATACATGCCAAGAAAAGATGTTGCATCGACATCCGACTCCCGTTGAGCAGGCCTGATTGACCTGCCCAACGAAAGTCAACAGATCACATTTTAGGCGTCGGGATGTGAACTCATCACCGACATTTCGACCCCAGTAGTATGCTCGAGGATTGGGGCGTCGGTAACCATCAGGGTTGTTCCTGAAACAATCACCGGTAGCATCATTGCATGAAAGTCATGCGGAATGATGATTTGCTTGAGCAACTCTGATTCCGGCAAGGCATTCGTGTCATCCATATGACCGGCAATCGGCGATGAAATCCACTTGAGTGAATTCCCTGCATCTTCGTGAGCGACCAGCAGATGTGTTCCAACCGGTTGGTCATTGGTGTGGAATTTGATTTTGCTCCGTCCAATTTCAATGCCATTGCGAAGAACGACCAGACGATTGTCATAACGACTTATCACGATTGAAGTAGCACCTTCGGCAGACTTCTCCGGATTCCATCGGTAATCTTCATTGGGAAATAATCTCCGATTTTCGGCAATTTTACCTTTATCCGTGATAGGCGCCAGAAATGGAGGATGGTTGACGATTTCTGGGGAGCTTTTTTTATTGCTAACGACTACCGTCATTCCGACCGGAGAAACGCCAAACAGAAGACGGGCATACTCTGATGGTAAATGCACGCAGCCATGGGATTCCGGATAACCGGGTATTCCGCCCGCATGCAATGCAACACCGTCGTTAGTGAAACGCTGCGTGTAAGGCATTGCGGCATTGTTGTATTTGCTGGAGTGATGGTCCTTGTCCTTCATCTTAGTCACGAATACGCCGGTAGGTGTTTCATATCCTGGCTTGCCGGTGCTAACCGTAGCCGTACCGATTAGAATGCCGTTACGGTAGGTATATGCCCTTTGTTCATCAAGACTGACCAATACGACAATAGGTCCGGATGGCGCAAGATTTGGTGCCCAGGTAAATTCACCTTTTTTCAGCATCTGAGAAGGGGTATCAAATGAAACCGGTGCTTTTGCACCCCAGAAAGGCATCTTTTGGGCAAAAACAGCGTTCGAAAAACAGAGGCTAACAGCTAAAACGAGTGTACGGATTTTCATCTTCGGATTCCTTAGGTCTATAAACTAAAGTGATTTTGAGTTAAAGGTGTCACAACTTTCAAGCGAACCGGACTGGTATCCGTTACTGAACCAGCGCATGCGTTGTTCGGCACTGCCATGACTGAAGGCATCGGGCACTACCGTGCCCCGGCTCTGGCGTTGCAGGGTATCGTCACCGATGGCCTGCGCGGTTTTGATGGCTTCTTCCAAATCGCCGGGTTCCATCCATTGCTTTTCCTGTTGCGCGTAATGCGCCCACAGGCCGGCATAGCAATCGGCCTGCAGTTCCTGACGCACCAAGAGGCCGCCGTCACCTTCGACATTGCCGCCTTGAGCACGGACCTTATTGACCTGGTCGGAGACGCCGGTGAGGGTCTGGATGTGATGGCCGACTTCGTGGGCAATGACATAGGCTTGCGCGAAATCGCCGCCGCCGCCGAGCTTGGCGGTCATTTCATCGAAGAATTGGGTGTCCAGATAGACCTTGCGATCGCCCGGACAGTAAAACGGACCGACTGCGCTGGTGGCGCCGCCGCAGGCCGATTGCACCTCACCGCTGAACAAAACCATGGTCGGTGGCGGATACTTCTGGTTATTGGCCGAGAAAATACGGCCCCAGACGTCTTCGGTGGAGGCCAGCACGACTTTCGAGAACTGCTGTTCTTCGGTAACGGGCGCGTTTGGATCGGCCGGTGTGTTTGCTGCCGGCGGTGCGCTGCTTTCCATCTGCGCCACCAGACCCAGCATTTCCATCGGGTTCTTGCCCATGACCAGACCAAGAATGACGACAAGCACAATGCCGCCCAGACCCATTTTCAGACCACCACCTCGGCCACCGCTACTGCTACCGATTTCGACATTGCTGCTTTCCCGCTGACCACGCCATTTCATGAAAAGTCCTCAGCCCTGCTCAGGGCAACCGAGAGAATTGATAGATGCCGCCATCGGCCATCAGGGCCAGATGCAGGTTACCGTCCTTAATCACGAACGAACGCACGAACGGCATGTCCTTGGTGAATCGGTTGTACAGGGATTTCTCGCCGCAGAATGCCATGGTACTGCGCAGCGGTCCGAATTCCAGTCCGGACGGTGAGGTATAGGTGTAGTTGCCGCCCAGCATATTGCAGTCAGCCTTGATGCTGACGCTGCCATCACTGCCGAAACGCAGGGCATATTTGCCGGCCGCATCGGGTTTCAGCACGGTATCGTCCATGTATTGGATATCCACCAGCTGCCATTGGGTTCCTTTCAGTGGATCCTCGACTGGCACAGTCGCTTCCGGGGTGCCGGCACAGGCGCCGAGGACGGGCAGGACGAGGGCCAGTAAGAGATTACGGAGCGATTTCGACATGGCCGGTTTCCTCGTGTGCGGGGCTGTAGCTGTAATGCCAGGGCTCGTCAGGTGAGGTCAGTGGCCCCTCGAATGCCGGACCGACGGCCTTGATGCTGGCATTCAGTTTAGCGTCCCAGCCCTGCGCCCGCCAGACCGTCTGGACTTTGGCACTGTCAGCCGGGGCAATCAGCGTGCCGTTCTGTGAAATCTGGAAATCGATGGCATGCATCTGCCCGTGCGCGGACAGCCCGGGAGCCGCTAGATTCGGCCCCGGTGTCGGGGTATGCGCGCCCAGCCAGGTTTTCAATTGCTGGGGCAGTTTCG
>JBEAYK010000052.1:0-6633 GCA_041159305.1 Pseudomonadota bacterium | reverse complement strand
ATGCTGGCCTGTGCCCGCATCGGCGCCGTACATTCGGTGGTGTTCGGCGGCTTCTCGCCCGATGCCATCGCCTCTCGCATCGAGGACTGCGCCAGCAAACTGATCATCACCGCCGGCGCTAGCCAGCGCGGCGGCAAATGGCTACCCTTGAAAGCGCAGGTCGATGAAGCGCTGCAGCAGCGCGGCACGTCTTCGGTGGAAACCGTGCTGGTGGTCCGCCACGGCCCGGGCGCGCCACCGATGCAGATGCCGCGTGACCGCTGGTACGACGAAGTGGTTGATCCACAAGCGCGCACGCACACCGCGGTGGCTATGAATGCCGAAGACCCGCTGTTCATTCTTTACACCTCCGGCTCCACCGGCAAACCCAAGGGCGTGCTGCACAGCAGTGGCGGCTATCTGCTGCATGCCAGTTTCACCCACGAAGCGGTGTTCGATCTGAAGCCCGATGATGTGTACTGGTGCACTGCCGATGTCGGTTGGATTACCGGCCACAGTTATTGCGTGTACGGCCCGCTGGCCAATGCCGCCACTACCGTGATGTTCGAAGGCGTGCCGAACTGGCCGGATTTCTCGCGCTTCTGGCAGGTCGTGGACAAGCATCAGGTCAGCATTTTCTATACGGCACCGACCGCCATCCGCGCCCTGATGCGTGAAGGCGAGGCGCCGGTCAAGCAAAGCTCGCGCGCCTCACTGCGTCTGCTCGGCACGGTCGGCGAGCCGATCAATCCGGAAGCCTGGCGCTGGTATCACCGCGTGGTCGGCGATGGCCGTTGTCCGGTGGTGGACACTTGGTGGCAGACCGAAACCGGCGGCATCCTGATTGCGCCGTTGCCGGCCGCGACCGATCTGAAACCGGGCTCGGCCACGCTGCCGTTCTTCGGCGTGCGCCCTCAATTGGTCAATGCCGAAGGCGTGCCCATCGAGGGCGCCGGCGAAGGCAATCTGGTGTTGCTGGATTCCTGGCCGGGCCAGATGCGCACGGTGTACGGGGACCATGCACGCTTTTTCGAAACCTATTTCAGCACCTATCCCGGAACCTACTTCACCGGTGACGGCGCACGCCGCGATGCCGACGGGTATTACTGGATCACCGGCCGCGTCGACGATGTGCTGAATGTGTCCGGGCATCGTCTGGGGACCGCCGAAATCGAAAGTGCGCTGGTCTCGCATCCGGCGGTAGCTGAAGCAGCGGTAGTTGGCGCGCCGCACGACATCAAAGGCCAGGGCATTTATGTGTATGTCACGCTCAAGGCCGGCCAGACCGAATCCGATGCACTGCGACGGGAATTGATCGAGCACGTGCGCCACCATCTCAGCCCGATCGCCAGTCCGGATTGGATGCAGTGGGCGCCGGGCCTGCCGAAAACGCGTTCGGGAAAAATCATGCGGCGCATTCTGCGCAAGATCGCCGAAAACCAGCCGGATGCCCTGGGCGACATCTCCACCTTGGCCGATCCGGCCGTGGTCGCACATCTGGTCGAACACCGCCTGATTCGCTGAGTCAGTCCAGCAGCACCAGTTCGATCTGGAAGCCCTGGCTGTACAGCCGGGCGGCGAAGGTATTGAGTGCTTCGAAGCGGCCCTGACGGACCAGCACGCGCCGGCGCTGCAGCAGGTTCAGCAAAATGGGATCTTCGTCGCCGGGCAGAATGCCATGTAGCGCCTGCCGCGTCCGCTCCGGATTTTCGTCCAGATGCAGATGGTCCAGCACATATATGCCGTACAGACGGTTCTGCGCCGATCCGGCAATGGGGTGGATATTGCTGTTCATGGGCAAAGCCTAACCCCGGCCAGCAGGTGCCGCCATAAGAATAATTCTTGGATGCACCCATGGCCGGCGACGCGGTTAGAATGAAGGAAATCCCGTTCCGGCAGCGCCATGACTGACTACAGTGAAATCTTCGCCCAGCGGGCGCATCAGTACCATGACGCCATGCAGCGCGATCCGCGAGCGCGCGACGGCGAGTTCCTGGCCTTACTGGAAGACCTGTCGGTAACGGCCGTCGATCTGCTTGATGTGCCCTCCGGCGGCGGTTATTTGAACGCCTACCTGGAAGCCGATCGCCGATTGGAAAGCTGCGATTTCAGCATTGGTTTTGCCGGCAGCCGCATTCCCTTGGGAAGCCCGGAGGCTTTGCCGTTCGCCGATGCCGCCTTCGATGCGGTGCTGTCCTTGACCGGACTGCATCATGTGTCGTTGGATCGGCAGAACGCGTTCTTCGCCGAATGCCGGCGCCTGCTGCGCCCCGGCGGGCAGTTGCTGATCGGTGAAGTGTTGACTGGCTCGAAAGTGGGGGCCTTCCTCAACGACTTCGTGCACCGGCACAACAGCCAAGGCCATGTCGGTGTGTTCTTCGATGAGACCTTTCTGCCGCGCCTGCAGACGGCCGGCTTCGATGCGGCGCGGATGACCGTGCGTCATTATCCCTGGCACTTTGCCGATGAAGCCGCAATGGTGTTTTACTGCCGCAACATGTTCGGCATCGACCAAGCCACCGATGCCGAGGTTCTGGCCGGTCTGCGTGACTATCTGGATTTCCGCATCACCGCCGATGGCCGGATTGAACTGCCGTGGCAGCTGGTGTTCTTTCAGGCGGTAAAACGGTAAGCCAATAGAATCGCCGCCAATCCGCACACCACGCTGGCCAGCACATAGATGCAGGCCGTCAGGATATCGCCACGTTTGAGCAGATGCGCGGTTTCCAGGCCGAAGGCCGAAAACGTCGTAAAACCGCCGAGCACGCCGGTGAACAGGAACAGGCGTAGATTTGGTGAGAGGATATCGTGCTTGGCTGCCAGTGCGAACAGCAGGCCGGCAATCAGACAGCCCGACACATTCACCACGAAGGTGGGCCAAGGAAATTTCTGCTGTGCGCTGTTATGCAGCAGCCAGCCTGAAAGGCCGTAACGCGCCACGGCGCCCAGTCCACCGCCCAATGCCACCCAGAACCAATTCATGGCCTGCTTCTCCTTCTTTTCGGTGCGACTTTCGCTTGCGCCGCCCGCACGGCGCATTGATAGGCCTTGTGCGACCACAGCGCCATCTGTTCGGAATCTTCGAACACCGATTCCGGTGCCTGGTAATACTTAAGGGACGTGCTTCGGCCTTTGCTGGCGTAAACGAAGGGCGGCAAGCCGAGTGCGATGAACGCTTCGGCCAGGAAATCGCTGGCCTTGAAGTACAGCTGCTCCTGGGCGATCAGGGCGAACATCAGGCCGCCCCGGTAAATGCCGAAGCCGCCGAACATCGCGCGCTTCGTGACATCCGGCACATCCGCCATCTGTTCAAGCACGAAATCAGCGAATGCGGATTGACGTTGCCGGTCGGCCATCGGGTTGGACTCTTGATCATCAGAATCCACTGTAAGGGGTCTGTCGGATACGGGCAAGAAAAAAGGCGCCGAAGCGCCTTTTCCCCGACAGAAGCGCAGGCTCAGTCTTCTTTGCCGATGAACTTGTAGATGGTGGCACCGAGCAGAGCACCGACGATCGGGGCAGCCCAGAACACCCACAGTTGCTGGACGGCCCAGGCATCCGCGAACAGGGCGACGCCAGTGCTACGCGCCGGGTTGACCGAGGTGTTGGTGACCGGAATCGAAATCAGGTGAATCAGGGTCAGGCACAGGCCGATGGCAATCGGCGCGAAGCCGGCCGGTGCGCGCTTGTCGGTAGCACCGAGGATGACGATCAGGAAGAAGGCCGTCATCACCACTTCGGTGATCACTGCCGCCTGCATCGAGAAGCCGCCCGGCGAGTGTTCGCCGAAGCCGTTCGAAGCGAAACCGCCGGCGCCGGCGAAATCCGACTTGCCTGAAGCAATCAGATACAGCACGCCGCCTGCGGCGATGGCGCCGAGCACCTGCGCGACGATGTAGGGTCCGAGATCCTTGGCCGGAAAGCGGCCGCCGGCCCACAGGCCGATGGAAACCGCTGGGTTGAGATGACAGCCCGAAATATGGCCGATGGCATAGGCCATGGTCAGTACAGTCAGGCCGAAAGCCAGGGATACGCCGGCCAAGCCGATGCCGACATCCGGGAATGCCGCCGCCAGCACGGCACTGCCGCAGCCGCCGAGTACGAGCCAGAAAGTGCCGAAAAATTCTGCGCCGAGTTTTTTCATATTCCTCTCCAATAGGTCGTGTTGCGATTTATGGTTTGTTATTGGGTGCGCCATCCGTTATCCGAACAGGCGGGGCTCTTACCCCGTGCCTACAATAAGCCGCAGGCAGGGGGTTTGTATAGGACAGCGGACGGCATGCTCTTTTGTTTGGCTTTGCCGGTCAGCAATTTATCTTTATCGGCCAGCCGGCGGTGACCTTGACCAGGGCATGCTTGCGCCTGTCAAACGGCAGGGGCATCATAGGCCGAACGGAGGCGTCTATGCTGGCTTGGATGAAATCGAAATGGCTGCTGTTGGCCGGACTGCTGGTGCTCGCTGTCGGTGCCTATGCGCTGATCGGTTTCAAGCTGGTGCCAAAACTGATCCGCAGTCAAGCCATGGATTACGCGCAGACCGAACTGAAAAAACCGCTCGCGCTCGGCGAGATCCGTTTCAACCCGTTTACCTTCGAACTCGACATGCGCGACATCGTGCTGCAGGACGGTGGCAAGCCCCTGCTCTCGCTGCAGCACCTGTTCGTGGATTTTCAGGCGTCTTCGCTGTTCAAGCGGGCCTTCGTGTTCAACACGGTCTTGCTCGACAAGCCATTCGCACGCGCCATCATCAAACCGGACGGCTCGCTCAATCTGGCCGACTTGCTGCCCAAGGAAAAAAACGACGATTCGCTGCCGAATGTCTGGATCGGCGATTTCAGCGTCAATGCCGGCCAGGTCAATTTCGCCGACCAGAGCCGCGCGCTGAAACCGGAAAAGGTGTTGACACCGATTACCTTCAGCCTGAAGGATTTCAAAACCCGCGATGACGGCGGCGGCTTCGTGCTGGCTGCGGCCAGCGACGAGGGCGAGCGTTTCGAATGGCGCGGCAGTCTGTCGCTGGAACCGGTCGCCTCCAAGGGCAATTTCAAAGTCGATGCCTTCAAGGCGGTCAGTGCCTATGAATTCCTCAGCGAAGAACTGCCGTTCCAGCTCACGGACGGCAGCTTCAGCCTTGCGGGCGATTACGATTTCAGCATCCTCGGCAAAAGCGGACCGCGCCTGCTGGTGAATCTGCCGAGCATCCGCGCCGACAAGCTCGCCATCCGCCCGAAGAACGGTGCCGAAGACTGGCTGCGTCTGCCCTCGGTGGTGCTCAGTGATACCCGCGTCGACCTCAACAAGCAGACCGCGAAAGTGGCTGCCATCAATCTGCAGGGTGTGCAGGCGAAAGTCTGGCTGAATCCGGATGGCTCGCTCAACATCGAACGTCTGTTCGCGGAAGAAGGCGCGCCACCGGCGCCGGCAGCACCGGTTCAGCCCGGCGCACCGGCTTGGAAGGCGGACATCGGCAAGATCAGCGTCAGTGCCGCTACGCTTGATGTCGAAGACCGCACGGTCAAACCCGCCGGAAAATTCCAACTGACGCCGACCGAGTTCACCGCCAGCGGCCTGAGCCTGGATCTGGACAAGCCGGTGCCGATTGCGATGACCAGCACCATCAACGGCAAGGCCCCGCTGCGCATCGAAGGCACCGTGGTGCCGTCGGTGGTCACCGCCGATCTGGCGCTGGAGCTCAGCGGCATGCCGATGAACCAGCTGCTGATGTATCTGCCGGATTTTCCGGGCACCACCTTCAAGTCCGGTAAGGTCGCGGCCAAAGGCCGCCTGCAGATGGATGAGAAAGCCAACATCGTCTACCAGGGCGAGGGCGTGGTCGATAATCTGGTGCTGCTCGATATCAAGAACCGGTCGGAGATCATCGCGCTGGCCAAAACCACGGCGCGCGGCATCGATTACCGGCAGGGCCCTGAAAAAATCCGTATCGACAGCGTCACCCTCGATCGTCCCTCCATGGAAGTGGTGGTGACGCCGCAAGGCACCATCAATCTGGTGGAGATGCTCACCGAAGATACCGCCGCCACGGCCCAGTCCGGCAGCAAGGAGGCCGTCGCCGAAACGCCGATCGATATCGGTAAGCTGGTATTCAACAAGGGCACCATGCGTTTCGCCGATTATTCCATCCAGCCGAATTTCCGCGCCCGCATCGAAGGTCTGGACGGCCGCATTCTCGGCATTTCCACACGCGCCGATGCCGTCGCCGACATTGACCTGAACGGCTACGTCATCAACAAATATTCGCCGGTGGTGATCAAAGGCAAGACCAGCATCTTCGATTACGAAAAATACACCGATATCCAGATGGCGTTCCGCAACATCGAGCTGCCGGTGTTCAATCCGTATTCCGGCCGTTTTGCCGGTTATGCCATCGCCAAAGGCAAGCTGACCACCGAGTTGCACTACCGGATCAACGACAAGAAACTGCAGGCCGACCATCACGTGATTCTCGACCAGCTGAGCTGGGGTCAGGCCACCGGCAGCAAGGAAGCGGTGTCCTTACCGATTCGCCTGGCCACCTCGTTGCTGAAAGACAAAAACGGCGTGATTGATCTGAATGTGCCGGTAACCGGCACGCTGGATGATCCCAAATTCCGGGTCGGGCCGATTGTCTGGCAGATCATCAAGAACATCGTGGTG
>JBEAYK010000051.1:0-8742 GCA_041159305.1 Pseudomonadota bacterium | reverse complement strand
GCTGGCAGTGAATGCGTCGGTCGATCATCTGGCGGCCAAGCTGGGTTTGAATGATCCGCGCGTATTGGTCCAGCCGAGTCCCTTCGACTGGCAGAATCAAGGTCTGTTCTATCTGCCCAAGCAGATGCCGGAGCCGTCCAGTCCGAATTTCGTCAATGCTCTGCTGGATGCCGCCCGTCCGGTGCTGGAAGCCTCGGGCGGCCGCGCCTTCCTGCTGTTCACCTCGCACCGCGCGCTGAAGCAGGCTGCGCAGATGCTCGAAGGCGGGCCGTGGCCGTTGTTCGTGCAGGGCACGGCGCCGCGCATGGAGCTGCTGGAACGTTTCCGCAATTCCGGCGCCGCGCATGGAGCTGCTGGAACGTTTCCGCAATTCCGGCAATGGCGTGTTGCTCGGCGCCGCCAGTTTCTGGGAAGGCGTGGATGTGGCCGGCGATGCACTGAGCGTGGTCATCATCGACAAGTTGCCGTTCGCCGCTCCCGATGATCCGGTGTTGGAAGCGCGTCTGGAATCGGTGCGCCAGCGCGGCGGTAATCCGTTCATGGAAGAGCAGATTCCCTCGGCGGTCATCGCCCTGAAACAGGGTGTCGGCCGCCTCATCCGCACCTTCGAAGACCGTGGTGTTCTGATGATGGGCGATACCCGCTTGGTCAGTAAACCCTACGGAAAGACATTCATCCAATCGCTGCCGCCGTTTCCACGCACCCGCGAAATCGACGATGTCCGCGAATTTTTTGCTAAAGTGCCGGCATGAATCTGCTTGTATTCGACACCAGTACCGAAGCCTGCGCCGTTGGCGTAGCGGCCGGCAACGTGCATCACGGTCAGTTTGAACTGACGCCACGCCGGCATACCGAGTGCGTACTGCCTTGGAGCGAGCAACTGTTGGCAAAGGCGGGCTTGGAAAAAACCGACCTGCAGGCCATCGCTGTCGGTATCGGTCCGGGGGCATTCACCGGTGTACGCCTTGCGGTTTCTTTGGCACAGGGCATGGCGCTGGGTCTTGAGATTCCGCTGGTGCCGGTGTCCACACTGGCGGTGATTGCACAGGCGCAAACGCATGATGGTCCGATCGTGGTGGCCATGGACGCCCGCATGGGCGAGTGTTATGTGGGCTTTTATCAGAAACACGATGGCATCGTCCAGGCTCTTGCGCCGGAGTGTCTGCTCAAACCCGAGGCCATCGCGCTGCCCTTTGAGGGCGAATGGATTGGTGCTGGCACGGCCTTCGCAGCCTATGCGCCGCAGTTATCAACGGGATTCACCGGTGCATTGCGCCGGATAGACGACTCCGCGTTGCCGCAGCCCGAAGCACTCCTGCAATTGGCCGCGTTCGGTTTCAATACCGGTCTTGCCCGTCCGCCGGAGCAGATTGAGCCGGCCTATCTGCGTGACAAAGTCGCCTTGACTATTGCCGAGCGCGCAGGCGGCTGAATGTGGGTTGGCAAGATTGCCGCCGTGTCGCCTATACTGCCGTCATGGCCTGTTCCATCAAGGAGAAGTGCGGTGAAGAAACTGATCTTGCTAATACTGCTGAGTCTGCTGGCCGCCTGTGATGGCGGGATTACGATGAGTGACGTTACCGGAAAATGGCAATTGACCCGTCTGGACGGTAATTCCGCACCAACTACGATGCGTGATGGCGGCGTGACCCTTGAAATCCAGCCGGATGGCAAGTTCGCCGGACAGGCGCCGGTCAACCGCTATTTCGGACAAATCAAAATCGAGGGCAGTGCTGTCACGGCCGGACCGGTCGGGGCGACCATGATGGCCGGCCCGCCGGAACTGATGAAGGCCGAGCAGGATTATTTCAAAACACTCAATGCCATCAAAAGCATATCCGTCAAAGACGGTACGCTGGATATTGAAGGACCCGAGGGCAGTCGCTTGCAGTTCAGTCGTCTTCCCTGAAGCATTCTCTTCGGCTTTCCGAATAGCGCACGTCTCGTGCGCTATTTTATTGGCGAATCATCCAGAGCAGGAATGCGCCATTCGCCAGCACGGTAATCAGGAAAACACATTGAAACGAACGTTTTCCGGTTTTGTGGTGAAACAGCCGCTGTGCCAATAATGCGCCCAGCCAACCACCCATCAAGGCACATAGGTGCAGTAGATTTTCGGGGACGCGATGTCCGCCTCGCCTGGCTGCGGCCTTGTCTGCGCCATACAGAAGGAAAGTAAAGGCATTGAGAACCGCCAAGGCGATGGCTGCATAGTGCATTGGTAATGACGATTGACTTAAAGCTTGAACAAGGGGCGAAGCGCAATGCCCGCCCGGTTTCCGATCAGTGCGAACACGATCCAGACCCAGCCGTGCAGACTGCCGGAGGCGATGCCGCTGAAGAACGCGCCGATATTGCAGCCATAAGCGATGCGCGAGCCGTACCCGAGTAGCAGGCCGCCGATGATACTGGCCAACAGATGCGAAAGCGGAATCCGCCAGACCGGCAGGAATTTACCGGCCATGCCTGCAGCCAGCAGCGCACCAAGCACGATGCCGAAATCCATGACCGAGGTGATGTCGCCCAAGGGACCGGCGGCCAGTGCAGTTTGCATGGCCGGCGTATCGAATCCGGACCAGTTGCCGACCGGAAGGCCGACGAGCTGCAGGGCCGAGCCGCCCCAGAGCGCGAAGGCTGAGGTGACGCCCCACGGCCGTCCTGCAAGATACAGGGTGGTGAAGTTGAGCAGGGCCAAGGCCAAGGCGCCGGCCAATAGTGGCCAGGGCCCCCGCAGCCATGAGGCATTGCCCTGATTTGCAATGGGTTCCACTGCACCATGGCGCCGACGTTCGATGCGCGCGGCAGCAAAATACGCCAAGGCGAACACGCTGAGGTTCAGCAGCAAGGCGGCCGGCCAACCCATCAGATCGATCATCGAAGCCGGTGGCAAGGCCGGCAGTGTCTTCCACCAGGCGAGATGGGTCAGCCCCAGCATGGCGCCGAGGATGAAGAACAACAGCGTGACCAGCATGCGCGTGCTGCCGCCACCGACGGTAAACAGCGTGCCCGAAGCACAGCCGCCACCAAGTTGCATGCCGATGCCGAACAGGAAGGAACCGATCACCACCGAAAGGCCTGCCGGTGACACAAAACCCTGCACCGGTTGGCCGAACAAGCTGCCGCCGGCAAGCGCCGGAAAAAACAGCAGGCAGGCACTGCCGAGCATGACCATCTGGGCACGGAAACCGGCACTGCGTTGTTCAGCCAGCAAGAGTCGGAACGCCGCCGTAAAACCAAATACAGAATGGTACAGGGCGATGCCGAGAAGACTGCCGACCAGAAACAGAGAAAGAAGCGGCGCTTCTGCGTTCTGCCCGCTGATCAGCATGGCCATGATGGCCATCATGGCAAGAGCGGCAAGAATCAGAAAAATCTGTGCCGGTGCGCGGGTCGGGGTGCTCATTTAGGCAGGATTGCCGACCAGGATCCAGGTGCCCAGGCCGAGGAAAGCCAGGAAGCCCATCACATCGGTGACGGTGGTGACCACCACGCCGCCGGCGAGCGCCGGATCGATGTCCATGCGTTTCAGCAGCAAGGGCACGGCCACGCCGGCCAGGGCCGCGACGACCAGATTGATCAGCATGGCGGCAGCGATGACCATGCCGATTTTCGGTTCGAACCACAGTGCCGAAATCACACCGACCACGATGGCCCAGACAATGCCGTTGATGAAACCGACCAGGGTTTCCTTGTTGAACAGGGCTTTCAGATTGCCCAGACCGACCTGGCCGAGCGCGATGCCTCGCACCATCAGGGTCAGCGTCTGGGTGGCGGCGACGCCGCCCATGCTGGCCACGATCGGCATCAGGATGGCCAGCGGTACGATTTTCTGCAGTGTGCCTTCGAACTGACCGATCACCCAGGAGGCGAGAAAAGCTGTGGCCAGATTGATGCCCAGCCACAGCGCACGCCGTTTGGCCGCGCGCGGTACCGGGCTGAACAGGTCTTCGTCTTCATCCAGGCCGACCGCGCTCAGCGCTTGATGCTCGGCTTGCCCGCGGATGATGTCGACCACGTCATCGATGGTGATGCGGCCGAGCAGGATGTTGTTGGCATCGACGACCGGCGCCGAAATCCAGTCATGGTCGGAGAACTGCGTGGCCACTTCGTTGTCCGGCGTTTCCAGCGGAATGCCCGGCTGTTCGTCGTCGATCAGTTCGTTGATCGCGGTCGAAGGGTCTTTGGTCAGCAGATCGCTGACCGAAATCCGGCCCATGTACTGGTTGCGGCGCGAGACCACATACAGGTAGTCGGTATGCTCCGGCATTTCGCCGCGCAGGCGCAGATAGCGCAGCACCACATCGATGTTGACGTCGGCACGCACGGTGATGACGTCGGTGTTCATCAGGCGGCCGGCGGAGTCCTCGGGATAGGACAAGGCCTGCTCGAGGCGTTCGCGGTGGTCGCGGTCCATCGACTTGAGGACTTCCTCGATGACGGTGTCCGGCAGGTCATCGATCAGATCCGCCAGATCGTCGAGGTCGAGGTCTTCCACGGCCGCGATGATTTCGTCCTGATCCATTTCCGCGATCAGGCTTTCGCGCACGTCCTCGCCGACGTGCACCAGCACTTCGCCGTCGTCTTCGGGATCGACCAGACCCCACACGATATTGCGTTTGGCGGCGGGCAGGGATTCCAGCAGGTTGCCGATTTCGGCCGGGGACAGGATATTGACCAGACGCCGCACCGGTCCCAGACGGCCCGAATCGAGCGCGTCGGAGAGCAGGCGCAACTGTTGCGCCGTCTTGGTGTGGCGGACGTGTTCAACCATGCGGTGCCCTCCCGGATATCCGGGTATTATCCGCGCATTCGGCGGCGGTGAAAAGACGGAAAGCGCTTAATCTTCGAAGCGCCGCAGAAACAGAGCTTCCAGTGCGTCCAGGGCTTCATCGGCGTCCTCGCCTTCGGCACGCGCGATGATTTCGCGTCCGGGCCCGGCTGCCAGCAGCATCACGCCCATGATGCTCTTGGCATTCACTTCGCGACTGCCGAGGCTGAAGCTGACATTGCAGCCGAAATGGCTGAGGACCTGCACAACCTTTGCGGAGGCCTGCGCATGCAGTCCGTTTTCCGCGCTCACCAGGAGTTTACGTTCCGCCATAATCACTCCAATTCCCTGTGGTACACCATTACCTTATCATGCCCGCCGGCACTGCAGTGCCGGGCCAGGCTTTCGGCCAGATAGACCGAACGGTGTTTTCCGCCGGTACAGCCGAAGGCCACGGTCAGGTAGCTGCGGGTTTCGGCCTCGAAGCGCGGCAACCAGGTGTCGATGAATTCAGTAATTTGCCGGAGATAGGTGGTGACCTGCGGGTCGGCTTCGAAATAGGCTTTCACCGCCGCATCCTTGCCTGACAGTGGCCGCAACTCGGGAACCCAGTGCGGATTGGGCAGGCAGCGCGTGTCTAAAACGAAGTCGGCGTAAGGTGGCACGCCGCGTTTATAAGCGAAGGATTCGAACAGGATCGAAATGCTGCTGCGGGCATGGCCCTGCACTTCGTCAAGCACGCGTTTGCGCAGCTGGTGCACATTCAATTCCGTGGTGTCTACCACCAGGTCGGCCAGCGCCACCAGCGGTTGCAGCTGCCGGCGTTCCTGGGCGATGGCATCGGACAGCGGCAGACCCTGCATCGACAGCGGATGCTTGCGGCGGGTTTCGGAGAAGCGCTTGATCAGTACCGCATCATCGGTATCGAAGAACACCAGCTTGGTGTCGAAGCCCTGGGCTTTGACCCGCGTCAGCAGATCGCCGATCAGGCGCAGGTCGTTGGTCAGATTGCGCACATCGATGCCGACCGCGACCCGATGGCGGCGCAGATCATCGGCGGCCATGTTTTGCACCAGATCCGGCAGCAGATTGGCCGGCAGGTTATCGACGCAGTAGAAACCGAGATCTTCCAAGGTTCTCAATGCCACGCTCTTGCCCGAGCCGGACAGACCGCTGACGATGACCAGGCTGGAAGGCACGGCGCTCATGAGGACACATCCGTATTATCGAGCAGCTGCTGGTGCCGGGCCATGAAATCGTTGGCCGGATCTTTGCCCTGCTGGCGCAGCATCTGCAGACGGACCGCCACTTCGGTCAGTACCGCCAGATTGCGCCCGGGCGCCACCGGTAGATTGAAGACCGGGATGTCCATGTCGAGTACGCGTTGGGTGGAGGCGGTGCCGGTCAGGCGGAAATCGGCGTTGTTGTGTTCGGGCCGGAAGTGTAGCAGATTGATGATCAGCTTCAGGTATTTACTGCTCTTCACCGAAGTGTCGCCGAACATCTGGCGGATATTCATGATGCCGAGGCCGCGCACTTCCATCATGTCCTGCAACAGGGGCGGGCAGCCGCCTTCGAGAATGCTTGGGGTGATCTGGGTGAATTCGGGGGCGTCATCGGCCACCAAGCGGTGACCGCGACTGATCAGTTCGAGCGCGAGCTCACTCTTGCCGGCGCCGGCTTCACCGGTAATCAGTACGCCGAATGAAAAAATTTCCATGAACACGCCGTGCAGGGAGGTCTGCGGTGCCAGACGCACCGACAGGAAATGCTGGAGCAGATTCAGGCATTCGAAGCCGCGCCGCTCGGAAACCCACAACGCGACCTGGGCATCTTCGCAGGCCTGTTGCAGATCGGCCGGGCAGGATTGGCCTTGGCTGATGACCAGCGCGAGCGGATTTTGTTCGATGATTTTGCTGATGTTCTCCCAGCGCAGACGCGCATCCAGACGGTCGAGCCAGGCCAGTTCGGCCAAACCGAGGATCTGCACTTTATTGGGATGGATGACGTTGAGGTAACCGGCCAAGGAAGGCCGTTTAGAGGTGACCTCATTGCGGTCGGTACGGACGTCCTTGCCCGATTTGCCGGCCAACCAACGCAACGCGAGCGTTTGCTGTAACTGAACAGCTCGCGGGCGCTGATGCTGGTGTTCATGGGCAGCCGATAGGAAGGACTGCCTTCATTCTAGCCAAATTTTTCCATCTTTGCCGCGCTTTCGCCGCGGTGATGGTCCTTCATTTTTTCCTTGTTCTTGACCACCATCCGGTCCAGTTTGTCGGCCAGCAGATCGATGGCGGCGTACATGTCGGGTGCGGTGGCGAAGGCGAAGTGGTTTTTACCGGGCGTGTGTAGGGTGGCTTCGGCTTTCTGCTCGAGCTTCTCCACGGACAGAATCATCTTGATGTCGAGATGGTGGTCGAAGTGTTTTTTGACACGCGCCATTTTCTCTTCCGCATAGCTGCGGATGGCGGCGGTGACTTCGACCTGATGTCCGGTGATGTGCAGTTGCATGGTGACCTCCTTCTTTGGGTTTCAAGACCACGCTAGCACAGCTGGTGTTAAAAAAGAATCAAGCCAACAGCGGCCCTCACATGGTCTTTTTTCGCTGATGTGAAGGCGGAAGGCCCAGGGCTTCCCGGTATTTGGCAATGGTCCGGCGCGCGACCGGCAGGCCGCGGGCCGCCAGCAGTGTTTCCAGCTTGGCGTCCGACAGCGGTTTATCCGCAGGCTCGGCCGCAATCAGTGCCGCAATCTGGCCTTGCACGGCACCGGCTGCCTGAACGGTTCCCGAATCATCGGTGATGCCGGAGCCGAACAGACTGCCCAGTTCGATCATACCGTGGGGGGTGGTCAGCCATTTTCCGCTGCAGGCACGCGATACGGTGGACTCGTGCAGCCCGATGCCTTCGGCGATTTCGCGCATGCTCATGGCCTGTAGCGCTGACGGGCCGCTGTCCAGGAAGGGTGTCTGTTTGCGTACGACCGCTTTCACCACTTTCAGCAGGGTTTCACGCCGCGATGCGATGCCCGCAATCAGCCAGCGGGCTTCCTGCAGATACTGGGCCAGATGCGCGGCGTCGGCGCCCCGGCTGTTGCGGGTCAGTTTGAGGTAGTAGGCATTCAGTCGCAGGTGTTGTCCGGTGTCGCGCAGACTCTGCACCTGCCAGCCATTGCGTTTGGGGATAACGGCAAAGTCGGGCTCGACATACTCGGTGCGCGAATACTGGAACAGGGCGCCGGGTTTGGGGTCCAGGGTTTTCAGCAAGGCGACGGCTTCGGCTGTCGGCAAGGCCTCATAACCCCCGGCCTTGGCGACCGCCGGGGCACCGCCTTTGGCCAGTGTGTCCAAATGACGGGCGGCGATGTCGGTGGCCAGTGCCAACAGTCCCGGTTCCGCTGCGATGTGCGCCAGTTGCACCTGCAGGCATTCCGACAGCGTACGCGAACCAACGCCGACCGGATCGAGGCGTTGGATCAGGTGACGGACAGCTTCGATTTCGGCATCGGCGGCGGGCGGCTTCAGTGCGCTGGCAATGCGCAAATCATCGGCACTGGCCTGGCAGTAGCCGTCATCATCCAGACTATCAATCACGGCCTCGCCAATGGCCTGATCACGACGGCTAAGGCCGCTGAGCTGCAACTGTTCGCCGAGATGGCTGCGCAGGGTCTTCGGTTCCGGCAGGGCATCAAAGAGGGACTCTTCCGAATCCGGCATGGCGGACAGCGGAAAATCCGCTTCCACGTCACCCCCGTCATGTTCAGGGTCTTCTGGAGCAAAATCGGCTGATGCATCCGCCAGTGCCGCGGTGTCGGTGTCGGCATCGACACGCTCCAGCATCGGATTGGCGGCCAGAGCGTTATCGATTTCCTGCTCGAGTTCGGTCTGCGTGCATTGCAGCAACTTGAGTGCAAGCTGCAGCTGTGGGGTCAGCTTGGTGCTTTGCCGGGGCGAGAGCTGCGCACGGGCCTTCATG
>JBEAYK010000291.1:0-3446 GCA_041159305.1 Pseudomonadota bacterium | reverse complement strand
TGGAATGCCCTTCCCAGAGAAGTGCGCGGCCGTACTGCTGTTTGAGTCGGTGCAATTCCGCCTGCAGCGCGGTGTGATAAGGCAGCCAATAGTGCGCGCGTCGTTGCACGATGGCTTCGGCATCGGGTGATTTTCCATCCCGGTAGATCGGACGACCGGAAAACGCCACGGTCGGGCACAGTCCGGTGGTGTTTTGCCCGGGATACAGGGACGTATCATCCGGCGGCCGATTCAGATCGATGACGTAACGCGAATAGCGTGGTTTCAGAACGGAAGCACCCATCGCCAACGCGAATTCATACAACTTATCAACATGCCAGTCGGTGTCGGGAGCGGACTGGGCTTCATCCACCATGAGCGCGCGGATAGCCTCGGGAATATCGGTGCCGTTATGCGGCAGACTCACCAGCAGCGGTAAGGATCCGCGATGCAATTCAAAGGTATGCATCAGAAACGCGCCGCCGAATAGGGCGTCAGATCGATGGCCGGCGTCTTTCCCGTCATCTGCGCGGCCAAGAGCTGACCGGTGATGGCGCTCATGCTCATACCCAGCATGCCGTGCCCGGTGGCTAGAAACAGATTGCGGTGCTTGGGCGATATGCCAAGAATCGGTAGATCGTCATAGGTCATCGGCCGCCAACCGAACCAGCGGGATACGACTTCGGCGCCGACCGGCTCGCGCAGATATTCGCGGGCACCGCGTTCAAGCGCGTCGAGCCGCTTGGTATTCAGCGTATCGTCGAAACCGGCGAATTCCATGGTGCTACCCAGCCGGAAACCATCAGCCCAGGAGGTCACGCAGACACTGCGCTCGGTCAACACCAGAGGGGTTTTCGGCACGATCGACGGCAGGCTGTAGGAAATGGAATAGCCCTTTCCGGGCTGCACGGGCAGCGCCAGATCAAGGCTGCGCAGCATCGCCGGCGACCATGCGGCCAAGGCAACCAGCACCTGTCCGCCCTGCCGGCGGCCTGAGGCGGTTTCCACATGGGTGATGCGATCGCCATCAGTGGCCAGCGACAGCACCTCACAGTGTTCCTCGATGATTCCACCTAACGCTCTGACGGTTTGCGCCAGTGCTGCGCAGTAGGCATCCGGCCGGAAGTGGGCGTCATTGGGAAAATAAATACCGCCGGCCATGCCGGGCAGCAGTGCCGGTTCACGTGCCGCCAGCGTATCGGCATCCAGCAGTTCGGATGCAACGCCGCATTCGGCCAACAAGGGCATCTCTTGGGCCAGTGCGTCCAAGCCTTCGCGGGTGTTGCAGACATACATCTCACCGGTGGTCTCGAATCCGCAGTCAAGACCGTGCCGGGTGATGAGCTCTTCCAGCAGCGTACGCGAGGCATTCAGCAATGCGGCTTTGGCCAATGCAGAACGGTGCTGGTCACGCGCGTTGCAACGCAATGAAAAGCGCAGAAGCCATTCAAGCAATGAGCGATCGGTTGACGGCTTGATATAAAACGGTGCATCGGCCTGCGTCATGTATTTCAGGGCCTTGCCGATCATGCCGGGGGCGGCCAAGGGCAATGCATGGCTTGGGGTGATGGTGCCGCAATTGCCGTGCGAGGTGGCGCCGCCCACCGTGTTCTTCTCCAGAATCCGTGCCGATGACACCGCCGCCGAGAATCAAAACATCGTCATTGCTGGGGTTCATGGACGGACACGTGATGGACTCGCCCTATGATACAAACTTCGGACGCTTGCCGTAAGTCAGCCAGCGCCAGAGGTATTCGGCCGGCCCCATGCTGAATCGGCCCAGCCACCATGTGCTTAACAGCGTCTGCGCCGTAATCACGGCCATGGCGAACGGAATGTGCCAAGCGCGCGGCAACTGCTGGAAATAGCCCAGACCATAGCCGGAAAAAATCAGAGTGCAGATCAGGGACTGGCCGAGGTAGTTGCTCAGCGCCATGCGCCCGAGTGGCGCCAATACCGCCAGACGTTTCTGAAAACCGGGGCGCGCCCACAGCCAGCGTAGTCCAAAAAACATGCCGAGACACATCAACAACCCGGCCAGCATATTGAGGATATTCACAGCCGCGAATACGGCATCGATCCGGACCGGCGATACATCAGGTGAAATGGCGATGCTCGTCGCCATCAGTACCAGGCCGGCAAAGTAACAATAAAGCGCCAGACGGCCGCCACCATCTCCGGCCGGGCCTGCCGGACGAGTCCAACCCAGGCGGTGGAGCCGCACCCCAAGCGCGAACACGGCTGTGGCCATTGGCAGAAGAATGAACAAATTGCCAAGACTCTGCAGAAAATAGCCGAAGCGCCACTGCAGGGTTGCCAGATAAGGACTATGGCCTTGAAAGCGGGCTTCTTCGGCCATCATTTTGGCGATATCAGCCCCGTCATCGTGGTTTCCGGACATGGCGCCTGCCAAAGCCAATAAGGCCAGCGGCGCGCAATACACCAGCAGGATGCGTGACAGCCGCGGCGGCGCATCGCTTTTCATACGCCAGAGCAGGACAAAGCCGGCCACTGCGTAAGTGAACAGGATATCGCCTTCCCAAACCAGAATGCCGTGTGCGGCACCGATGGCGAGTAATGCCCACAACCGACGCTTGTAAACCCGTCGGAAATCAGCGCCGCTTCGTGCAGCACTGTCATACATGATGGCAAACCCGATGCCGAACAGCAGCGAGAACAGGGTCCAGAATTTACCTTGCACAAAAATGTAGATGAACGCATCGGCGATGCGGTCAAGGCCGTGTAGCGACGGATCGACGCCACTCATGGCCTGCATGATCGGGCCATTGAAGGCCTCGAGATTCATCAGCAGGATACCGAATAAGGCAACGCCCCGAATGGCATCAAGCATGTCGATGCGCTCCGGGGCGCGGGTGGGTTGGAAATCCTGCGTGGTGTTGGTCATTGTGGATACCCTAATTCAGCCTAGGTTAACCGCGGAACCTGCATCCGACCATAGGCCGGAAGTATCGGATCAGTGTTGCACGCCGCCTTCGCCATGCACGTGGCCGTGCGCGATTTCTTCTTCGCTCGCGGCGCGGACATCGAGGATCTCGACCGTGAAGTCGAGCGACTTGCCGGCCATCGGATGGTTGAGATCGACATCGACCGTGGTCATGCCGACTTTCAGAATGGTCATCGCGCGCGGACCCATTTCGGTCGGCAGCACCACCTGCTGGCCATTGACCAGCTTGGCGTTCTTGAACAGTTTCTTCGGAATGCGCTGGGTCATGCCGTCACGGCGTTCGCCGTAGGCCTGATCCGGACTGACCGTCGCTTCGACCTTATCACCGGCCTGCTTGCCGATGAGGGCCTCTTCCAGACCTGGGATGATGGCACCATGGCCGACCAGGACAGTGAGGGCGTTACCGTCTTTCGAGCTTTCCAGCGGTTCTTTGCCGGTTTCGGCAACGGTGTAGTGGAAGGTAACCACGGAGTTCTTTTCAATCGACATAACGCATCCAGAT
>JBEAYK010000290.1:0-3158 GCA_041159305.1 Pseudomonadota bacterium | reverse complement strand
CCAACGATGCACCGCAGACCATCTCGCGCCTGATGAACATGGGAATCGCGCCCTATAACATCACCTCCTCGGTGACCCTGGTCATCGCCCAGCGCTTGGCGCGGCGTCTGCACGACTGCAAGCGCCCGATGAAAACCCCGCTGCCGCCCTCGGCCTTGCTGAAGGAAGGCTTCACCCAAGAAGAAATCGATGCAGGCATCACCCTGTTCGAACCGGTCGGCTGCGATGAGTGTACCGAGGGCTACAAAGGCCGTACCGGTATTTACCAAGTCATGCCGATGACCGAGAAAATCCAGGAGATCATCCTGGCCGGCGGCAACGCGCTGGATATCGGGCGTGCCGCGCAGGAATCCGGCGTGCGCGATCTGCGCCGCTCCGCCCTAATGAAAGCCAAGGCCGGACTCACCAGCCTGGCCGAAATCAACCGAGTGAGCAAGGACTAAGCCATGGCCGCTTCCCGTTCCGCAGCCCGAAAAAGCGCGAATACACCCGCCCGTACCGATGACATCCTGAAGCAGTTCACCTGGTCCGGCGTCGACAAACGCGGCATCAAGATGAAAGGCGAGGAGTCGGCGAAATCCGAAACCGCGCTGAAACTCGATCTGCGCAAACGCGGCATCGCCAATCCGGAAGTCAAAGCCAAGGCCAAACCGCTGTTCGGTGCCGCCGGCAAGACCATTACGCCCCAGGACGTGGCCATCTTCTCGCGCCAACTCGCCACCATGATGCAGTCCGGCATTCCTATGGTGCAGGCGTTCGGCATCGTGTCCGGCGGCCAGAAGAACATCCGCATGCAGAACCTGCTGGAGAACATCGGCTCGGATATCGCCAGCGGTACCGCGCTTTCCGAAGCGCTGTCCAAACATCCGCTGTATTTCGACAAGCTGTACCAGAACCTGGTCTATGCCGGCGAAAACGCCGGTGTGCTCGATACCGTGCTCGACACCATTGCCAGTTACAAGGAAAACATCGAAACCCTGAAAGGCAAGATCAAGAAGGCCCTGTTCTATCCGGCCGTGGTTATCGCGGTCGCCATCCTGGTGTCGGCCATCCTGCTGATCTTCGTGGTGCCGACCTTCCAGAACCTGTTCAAGAGTTTTGGCGCCGATCTTCCGGCGTTCACCCAGCTGATCATCGCGGCTTCCGATTTCTTGATTAAATGGTGGTGGCTGATTCTGGGCGTCATCATTGGTGGCGTGTTCCTCACCATCAGCAGCCTGAAACGCTCGCGTGCCTTCGCCGAATTCGTCGACCGGCTCCTGCTCAAGATTCCGGTGATTGGCCAGATCATGCACAACTCGGCCATCGCCCGCTTCTCGCGCACACTGGCGGTGACCTTCAAGGCCGGTGTACCCTTGGTCGATGCCTTGGCCACCGTCGCCGGCGCCACCGGCAACATCGTTTATGAAAACGCGGTCCTGCGCATCAAGGACGATGTCGCCACCGGTTATCCGTTGAACGTGGCCATGAAACAAGTCGGTGTATTCCCGCACATGGTCATGCAGATGACCGCCATCGGTGAAGAGGCGGGTGCGCTTGATACCATGCTGTACAAAGTTGCTGAATTCTATGAACAGGAAGTCAACAATGCCGTGGACGCCCTGTCCAGCCTGATCGAGCCGATGGTGATGATCGTCATCGGCGGCGTGGTCGGCTCCATGGTGATCGGCATGTACCTGCCGGTGTTCAAACTGGCGGCAGCCATTTAATGCTGGCGATGCTGCAGGCCAATCCGGCGCCCCGCTTCTCGAAATCCGGCCTTGCTGATCGCTTTGACTTTCGGATTGGGTCTGCTGGTCGGCAGCTTCCTCAATGTGGTGATTCTGCGTTTTCCGGCCCGTCTGGAATGGGCCTGGCGCCAGGAGGCCCGTGAGATTCTGGCACTGCCGGAAGTTTACGAACCCAAACCGTCCGGACTGGTGTTCAGCCGTTCGGCCTGCCCGCACTGCGCACATTCACTTTCTGCCTGGGAAAATATTCCCGTGCTCAGCTTTCTGTTGCTGCGCGGCGAGTGCAGTGCCTGCAAAGCGCCGATTTCCTGGCAATATCCAGCCGTCGAACTGATTACCGGCATTCTATTCGCCGTGTGTGTGTGGCGCTTCGGCATTTCCCTGCCCCTGCTGTTCGCGCTGCCCTTCACCGCCGCACTGGTGGTGTTGTCCGGCATCGATCTGCGTACCACTCTCCTGCCCGACCAGATCACCCTTCCCCTGCTGTGGCTCGGCCTGATCGCCAGCTTGATCACGGTGTTCGTCGATCCGGTTTCAGCCATTCTCGGCGCCGTCGCCGGCTACCTGAGCCTGTGGTCGGTAACCCGCCTGTTCAAACTGCTGACCGGCAAGGACGGCATGGGTGAAGGCGATTTCAAACTGCTGGCGGTCATCGGCGCCTGGTGCGGCATCAAGGCGGTCTTGCCGGTGTTGCTGCTGTCGTCCGTAGTCGGTGCGATCATCGGCGGCATCTGGCTGGCTACCGCCGGCAAGCACCGCGACACCCAAATCCCCTTCGGCCAATATCTGGCCATAGCGGGCTGGATCCAATTCATTTCCGGCGCCGACTTGCTCGGCCTCTACCTGAACTGGGCCACGGGAAGCTAATGCCCCTGCGGATTGCGGTCAGTGGCGGTATTGCCGCCGGAAAATCCGCGGTATGCCGGATACTGCAGCAGGGCGGTGCCGATATCATCGATGCCGACGACATCGCCCGCGAACTGGTCGCCCCGGGCATGCCGGCCTTGGCGGAAATCGCGGCGCAGCTCGGCCCGCAATTCATCCAAGCCGATGGCACGCTCGATCGCGTCGCGCTTCGGGCTCACGTTTTCGCTGATGCCGCTGCGAAAACCCGTTTGGAAGCGATTCTGCATCCACGGATTCAACAATCGCTTCAGCAGCGAAGCGAAGCTTCGAAGAGCGCGGTTGTTGCTGTTGCCATTCCCCTGCTCAGCCCGCAAAGCCGGGCACGTGCCTATGGCTGGCTGGACCGGGTGCTGATCGTGGAAGCGCCGCAGGAAATGCAGATCGCCCGTATCCGCGCCCGTGACGGATCTTCCGAACAGCTAGCGGCAGCGATGGTGGCCGCGCAACTCGACAGCGCCGGGCGTCTGCCCATGGCCGATGATGTCCTGATCAATGATGGCAGTCTCACACAACTTGAAGAGC
>JBEAYK010000050.1:0-6697 GCA_041159305.1 Pseudomonadota bacterium | reverse complement strand
GATCATTTTCAGCGCGCTGGTGATGATCGTCAAAGCCAGTGTCGACGCCATCGTCCGCGTCAAAGCGCTGAAATCGAGCGATGCCTCGCCCGAGGTGCTGAAGGCGATTGCCCAGGCCGGCACCCCGTTCCATCTGACCGCCCTGAAATGGGGTTTGGGTCTGGGCTGTCTGGGCGTCGGCTTTCTCATCATCGATGCGCTCAAACTGCAGCCGGATCAGCCCAGCACCTGGGGCGTCCTGACGCTGTCGATTGCGACCGGTCTGCTGTCGTTTTACGGATTGGCCCGAAAAAATCTGATGTAAGCACCGCCATGCATCACAGAAAAGGGGCCCGAAGGCCCCTTTTCTTTTGGCGGAAATTCCGCGCTTACTTGACCGGCTTGCCGGTGTTGTCGAGCACGGTCAGCGGGCCGATGTTCAACGCCGCCACTTTGTCGCGGATCTTGGACAAATCACCGACCACCACCACGGTCAACGCATCCGGCTGGATGGTTTTGGCGGCGGCATTGACCTGATCCAAATTCAGACCGGTGATCAGGGCAGCACGTTTGGCCTGATAGTCATCCGGACGATCGTAACGCACGATGCCGCCCAGAGCGCCGAGCACGGCATTGGCGGTTTCGAACGAACCCGGCAGACCGCGCACTTCGCTGGCCTGGATCTTGGCCAGTTCTTCCGGTTTGGCCGGAGCCTTGCCGGTCGCATACTCGCCCACTTCCCGCATCATTTCCTGCAGCGATTCGGCGGTTTTATCAATCTGCACGGCCGCCGAAGCAGTCCACAGACGCTGGCCTTGCGCGCCACCGACACCGGAGTACGAGCCGTAGGCCCAGTGTTTGTTTTCACGCAGGTTCATGTTCAGACGCGAGCTGAACTCACCGCCGAGAATCGCGTTGGCGATTTCGAACTGGGTGGCATTGGCATCGCGGCTGGACGGCACCAGTTGGCCGATCAGGATATTGGCCTGCACGGCGCCCGGTTGATCGATCAGGATCACACGCTTCTGCTTGGGCAGCGCCACCGGAGTGACGGCGACCGTGGGCTTGGCGCCGGACGGGGCTTTCCAGCCGGCGAAAGTGGATTCCAGCTTCGGCAGCACTTCCTTCAAGGTGGTGTCACCGACCACCAGCAGGGTGGCGTTATCCGGACGGATCCAATCGCGGTGCCAGGCCATCATGTCGTCCTTGGTCAGCGAAGCGATGCTGTCTTCTTCACCCAAGCCACTCGAGGCCACGGCATACGGATGGCCTACACCATAAATGGTCTGACGCAGGGTGCGGCCACCGATGCCGGCCGGACGCGCATTTTCCTGCTTGATCGAAGCAATCCAGGATGCGCGCACGCGGTCGATTTCAGCTTGATCGAAGCGCGGACGCAGGATCATGTCGGCATACAGAGACAACGAGGGCTCGAGGTTTTCCTTCAAGGCCGAGACATACACGCTGCTGCCATCAAGATCGGCGCTGGCGCCGATGTTGGCGCCCAAGGATTCGGCGCGGTTGCCGAAGCCCAGAGCGTCGTACTGACCCGCACCTTCATCAAGCATGCCCATGGTGAAGTTGGCGATGCCGGCTTTGCGGCCTTGGTCGGAGGCGAAGCCCGCGCCCTGGAAGGCCATGCTGAACTGCACCACCGGCAGACCCGGGCGTTCGGCCAGGATCACGCGGGTACCGTTGCTGAGCGTGGCACGTTGCAGTGCCGGGAATTTCAGATCCGGGAAGCTCGTGGTTTTCGGAACACCGGCCTTGCGGTCGAGATCGGTTTTGACTGTGGTGAATTTCGGATCGGCTTTCGGGATGACCGAAGGAGCCAGATTGGCCACCGCCGGCTCTTCAACCACCGGCGGACGCTCGCCCGGTACGATGCTCAAGGTGTGATCGCCGGAGGACAGCCATTTACCGGCGACTGATTGCAGGGTCTTGGCCGAGGTTTTCTCGATGACGGCCAGGCTTTCGCGGAAGCAGTCAGCCTTGCCGGTGAACACGGCGCATTCGGCCAGCACATCGGCCTTGCCACCGAAACCACCGATGCGCTCGACGCCGCGGATGAAGCCGGACTTGATGACGGTCTTGGCCTGGGCTACTTCGGTGTCGGTCGGGCCATCCTTGATCAGGCGGGCCATTTCTTCACTGATGGCGGCTTCGACTTTTGCGGCATCGGCGCCGGCTTTGACATCCGCCTGCACGATGAATAGACCGCCGAGCTCCGAGCCCCAGGCAAATGCGGCGACATTGTCGACCAGCTTGTCTTGGAACAACAGGCGCTTGTCGAGGCGCGAGGATTTGCTGCCGCCGAGCACTTGCGCCAGAATCTGCAGCTGGTCACCAGTGGCGTCGCCTACGCCCGGGACGTTCCAGGCACGGTAGATGCGGGTCTGCGGGACTTTGTCGGTGATGGTTTCACGCGTGGATTGGGTGCGCTTGGCAATCATGGTCGGCATTTTGGCGACCGAAGCCGAGGCCGGGATATCGCCGAAATAGCGGGTGGCTTTTTCCTTGGCGGTGGCCAGATCGATATCGCCGGCCAGTACCAGCACGGCATTGTTCGGGCCGTACCAGCTCTTGAACCAGGCTTTGACATCATCCAGGGTGGCGGCATTGAGGTCGTTCATCGAACCGATGACCGAGTGGTGATACGGGTGGCCCTTCGGATAGCTGGCCTTCAGCAGATGATCGAACACGCGGCCGTACGGCTGGTTTTCGCCTTGGCGTTTTTCGTTCTGCACCACACCGCGCTGCTCATCCAGCCCGGCTTGGTCGATGGCGCCCAGCAAATGGCCCATGCGGTCGGATTCCATGAACAGGGCCATGTCGAGGGCCGTGGTCGGCACGTTCTGGAAATAGTTGGTGCGATCGGAATTGGTGGTGCCGTTCTGATCGGTGGCGCCGACCAATTCGAAGGGTTCGAAGAATTCGCCCTTGTGGTTTTCCGAGCCCTGGAACATCAGGTGTTCGAACAGGTGCGCGAAACCGCTGCGGCCGAGCGGCTCGTCCTTGGATCCGACGTGGTACCAGATGTTGACGGCGACGATTGGCGCCTTACGGTCGGTATGCACGATCACACGCAGGCCATTCGGCAGGGTGAATTCCTGATAGGCGATGTCCACGGCCGGGGCGCCGGCGGCATATGCCGACGACACGAGATACGGCGAGGTGCCGAGAAGGGCGAGACCGAGCGCGGCCGACAGCAGTGTTTTGTTTCCGAATCGCATGGGCGGTTATCCTTTGGGGTGAATCGGTAATGGTAATGGAAATTGACGGGACCTACACTAGGCCATATGTCATAGTGACTGTGTGAAATCCGGAGCTCTGCCGTATGCCGCGGTCCGCTATCTTTCTGTTATTACTGACATTGTCCGGCTTAACGGCTGCCGTTGAATCGGTGCGGTTCGAACAGGGCCAGGCCTGGGATCTGCAGAAGAAACGTCTGCTGTATACCGAGTCGCACTGGTCGCGCTTCGAAAACAACCTGCTGTCCGAACGCACCGTACTGTATCGCTGCGCTGACGGCACGCCCTTTGCCCGCAAAGTGATTTCCTACGCACCCTCGCGCCTGGCACCGGCTTTCGACTTCAAGGACGCCCGTCTCGATTACCGGGAAGGCCTGCGCTGGAAGAACGGCCGTGCCAGCGTCTGGTTTGATGGTAGCGACGGCTACAAGGAACGGCAGCTGCGGAGTGCTCCGGATTTGGTTGCCGATGCCGGTTTCGACGGCTTCATCCGCAGCCGCTGGCCGCAGTTGCTAGGTGATCGCCGGGAGCAATTGCAGTTCGCGGTGCCGTCGCGCCTGGACAGCTACGGCTTCCATCTGCAGCGGGTCGGTCCGGCGGTTTACCGCGAGCAGGCGGCGCAGACCTTCCGGCTCGGACTCGACGGTTGGCTGGGCCTGGTGGCTCCGGACATCGAGGTCACCTACGGCAGCACCTCCAAGCGGCTGCTGCGCTTTAAAGGCTTGAGCAACATCCGTGATGATAAGGGCCGCGCCACGCTGCGCGCGCTGATCGAGTTTCCCCTGACCGACCGCGAAGTGCCGGTCGCCGAAAAAAACCGGGCGCAGTCGGTTTTGCTAAAATCCTGCCAACTCAGCTGAATTTGGAACACATCGTGATTGATGTGATTTTGTACGAACCCGAGATTCCCCAGAACACCGGAAACATCATCCGCCTGTGTGCCAACACCGGTGCCCGCCTGCATCTGGTCGAACCGCTCGGCTTCGTCTGGGATGACGCCCGGGTCAAACGCGCCGGTCTGGATTACCACGAATTCGCCGAGGTCCGCCGGCATGCCGACTATGCGGCCTGCCTGGCGCATCTTGGCCAGCCACGCGTGTTCGCATTCAGCTCGAAAGCCCAAACCCGTTTCGATACGCCGCGCTTTTGCAACGGCGATGCGCTGTTGTTCGGCCCGGAAACCCGTGGCCTGCCCGAAGTTGTTTTGGCCGAATTACCCGAGGCGTACAAGCTGCGCTTGCCGATGCGGCCGGGCCAGCGTAGTCTGAATCTATCGAACGCCGTTGCCGTGGCGGTTTTCGAGGTCTGGCGGCAGCGGAATTACGATGACCCGTTAAACAAAATAGTTCGCAATAGTAGTATGTAACAGTGGAAATTATATTGGACAATGATGGCATCAATAATATTTTTGAAGACAACTCATTTATAGCATGACGAAGTAAGTCACTTATCATGAAAACTGCATTAATCATTACTACTTATAATTGGCCACTAGCTTTGTCTCTGGTTCTTAAAAGCGTACGGGAACAAAGTTTGATACCGGATGAGGTCATCATAGCTGATGATGGCTCTGAGGATGAAACTCGTCGCTTGATTCAACGAGAAGCCTTGGATTTCCCATGCACATTAAAACATAGCTGGCAGGAAGATATAGGCTTTCGTGTTGCGCGAAGCCGCAACTTAGCAATAGCTTCAAGCAAATCTGATTATATAATTCTCATTGATGGAGACATGGTCCTTCATCGCCATTTTGTTCGTGATCATATCAAGGTTGCGCGGGCAGGATTCTTCACCCAAGGATCACGAGTGCTCATGTCTGCCCCTGCATCTGCGAAACTGCTTACTACCGGACAAATCAAACTTAACTTCTTTAGTCCCGGGATAGTGCGTCGTCGCCATACTCTGCGCCTACCATTACTTGGACAGTTCTGGTTACAGCTCACCGCCGGCAAGAATCGTCATGGCATCAAGACTTGTAACCAAGCTTGGCAGCGCGATGATCTCATTCGACTTAACGGTTTCGATGAGCGCATGATGGCCTGGGGATGCGAAGACGAAGAGCTTGCTGCGCGCGCATTTCACTCAGGACTTAAACGCCAAGATTGCCGCTTTACCGCTCTTGCATACCATCTATGGCACAAAGAGCGTCGCAACAATGACTGCAGCCCTAACCTGAAGTTTCTGCATGAGACCAATCGTCTGCAACTTACCCGCGCCGCTGATGGCTTGGATAAACACATATACACAAGTGGGCATGACGCTTATGCTCGCAGTCCTGATACTATTTCAGGGAACTCTTCATGACAGCACCTCTAACCGCCTGCATAATCACATTCAACGAGGCTGACCGCATTGCAGCCTGCCTGCAATCCTTGGCATTTTGCGATGATATCCTTGTGGTCGATTCGGGATCCACTGACGATACGGTATACATTGCAGAAAGTTTAGGAGCTAAGGTTATATACCGAAAATTCGATGGCTACCGCAGCCAAAAACAATTCGCGGTCGAAAACGCGTCGTCCAATTGGGTAATCTGTCTGGATGCTGATGAAATAATCAGCCCGCAATTAAGCAATTCAATCGAAGCCGTCAAAGCGCAAAATTTTGGTAGTGCCACGGGCTACCTTTTCGCATGCTGCACCAATTATCATGGCCGTTATCTCCGCCACGGCAATGCTTATCCCAGTCGTGTTCTGCGGCTTTTTGATCGACGCTATGCCGGCTGGCATGGTAGCCGCGAAATCCATGAACACGTCGTGAATCGCGGATTGACGATGACATTACCGGGAGACTTATTTCATTTCTCATACCGCAGTTTCGATCACGAGCTAAGCAAATTGCATAGTTATGCTCGAAAGATGGCACAACATCGATTCGATATTGGCAAAAAACCATCGCTCACAAAGATGCTGATTAGCCCAACATGGATTTTTCTGCGCGGTTTTCTACTGCGTCTCGGATTTTTGGATGGATGGAGCAGCTTCATTTATCACATTAATAACTCTGTTTATGCCTTTCATAAGGAATTATTTCTTCGTGATTTATATGAATTACACAATAGGCAAGACAGCGATCAGTGTAGATAAGTTATCTAAGATTAAAGCGGAAATTCTGAGATTTGTTATTTAGAGACTGTTCTTGCCGTTAGTGCAAAGTCAGGGTACTCTAAGTCTATCGAACGCTTTTGCCGTGGTGGTCTCGAGATCTGGCGGCAATTCGGTTACGCCATACACACGGCGGCAGCTATAGGGAGACCGCGATGAGCGAAAAAGACAGTAACGCGCTGCTGGCCCTGCTGGCCGGTGTTGCCATCGGTGCCGGCCTCGGCATCCTGTTCGCGCCCGACAGCGGCCGCAAGACCCGCGAAAAACTCAAGAACGGCGTCGACGAACTCGGCGACGAACTGCAGGAGCAGTTGCAGGCGCTGAGCCGCAAGGTGCAGACCGCCGTCGGTGATAAAACCCAGC
>JBEAYK010000289.1:0-3151 GCA_041159305.1 Pseudomonadota bacterium | reverse complement strand
GCGCCGCTGATTGTCATTCCCGGCATCATGGGCAGCACCCTGGTCGATGCATCAGGAAAGGAAATCTGGCCGGTATCAGTCAATAATCTCGCATTCACCCGCTATGACGAACTTGTGCCCACTGCCACCGATGGTGTCCGGGCAGGGCGTCTGTTCGACGAGATGGCCGGCATTGATTTCTACGGCAATCTGGTCAGCGTATTGGAACGTGCCGGAAAATACTGGCAGGCAAGCCTCGGCCAGATCGTTACCGATAAAAGCCAACGCCGCCTTTATGTATTCACCTATGATTGGCGCAAAAGTAATTTTGAAGCGGTTGACGGACTGCATGCCTTGATCGAGCAGATCCGCCGTGATTACCGTGATCCGGGCTTGAAGGTCGATATTATCGCCCACAGCAACGGAGGCCTGATCGCCCGTTACTATCTGCAGTATGGGCCGCAAAACGTCGATCAACGCCCGGCCCCGGCACCCTGGTCCGAGGGTGGCCAGCGCATCCGTCGGCTGGTGATGCTGGGAACGCCCAACTTGGGATCCATCATCAGCGTCAAGCGACTGTACCAGGGCTATGACATGGGCTTGCGCACCGTTCCGGCCGACATCATGGCGCATTTTGCCACGCCCTTTGAAACGCTGCCCTTGCCGGGTACGGTTGCCCTGATCGATGTCAACGGAACGCCGGTGCCGCTCGATCTCTATGACATCGATCTCTGGGAACAGAACCGCTGGTCGGTTTTTTCGGCGGAAACCGAAGCCCGCATGAATTCCCGCGCGCTCGCCGCCGCCCGGGCGGTGTTCCGAAACAATTTGATGCAGGCCCGCCACTTCCAGACCGCGCTTGCCGTACCGATGGCCGACACGTCAGCCGAGGTCGCCCTGTTCGGTGGCGATTGCAACCAGACCGAGTCGCGTGCAGTGCTCGACGGGGTTGCCGGGAGCTATCGTCTTGCCTTCAGTGAAGAGCAAATCAAGGCCCGGCGCCAGAACGTCAATTACCAGGGTCTTCTGTCTGCCCCCGGCGACGGCCTGGTCACCCGTGAATCGGCATCGGCCCGCAAGGCCTTCGATTATCTTTCGACAGCTCCGCGCCAGGAGCTGTTTCCGGTGGCCCAGACCACCTTCTTCTGTGAGCGCCACAGTTTGCTGACCGGCAACCCGTTCTTCCAGAACAATCTGCTCTATTTCATTTTCCACTGAAAATCGATGCAATAAGCGCTTTATTCAGCACCCAAGCCCCGATATAATAGGGCGTTCCCCAGATTCGGGCCGCGGCCCAGACAGGTGTTTTGTGCGTAACTCTTGTGTTCATGAAAAATTTTGCCCAAATCATCGCCGCCTTGGTGCTGATCACCGTCCTGCTGATTATTGCCGGCATTTATTTCAATGGAAAACGCCCTGCCGAAATAACGCCGGCGCAACAGGCCGCGACCCTCGCCCGCATTGCGCCGGCAGGTGCCGTGTATGCCGGACAGACCGGCGCCGCTGCACAGGCCGCCGCCGTTGCCGCCGCTGCTGAAGCAGCCAAAGGCCAGGTGGCCTATGGTGGCACTCTTGATGGCGGTGAAATCTATGCCCAACTCTGCACCGGTTGCCATACCGCCGGCGCCGCTGGCGCACCGAAACTGTTGAAGGCCGAGTGGGGCGCTCGTCTGGCCCAAGGCAACGATTTGCTGCACAAGCACGCCATCGAGGGTATCCGCGCGATGCCGGCCCGGGGCGGAAATCCGTCGCTCACGGACGAACAGGTCATTGCGTCCGTCGATTGGATGATCGGCAATCTGAAATAAGTGTCCGTCCTCTATTGAAACGCCGCCTTCGGGCGGCGTTTTTGCATGCTTTATACTGGAATGATGATGGCCTTTCCCGTCGCCAATGCTGAAGTCATGCTACACGGGCCCGCCGGTGGCCTGCAGGTGCTTGTTGAATTTCCTCAGGCACACGTCGAGGCCACTCCCGTCGCGGTCATCTGCCATCCGCATCCGCCGGATGGCGGAAGCATGCACAATAAAGTCGTCAGCACGCTCGCAAAAGCATTTACCGATAGCGGCTACATTGCTGTGCGTTTCAATTTCCGCGGCGTCGGCGCTTCCGGGGGCGGCTATGATCATGGCGTGGGTGAGTTGGCAGACTGCCGCGCGGTGATTGACTGGGTCCTTGCCCAGCGCCCGCAATCGCCCTTGGCCTTGGCCGGATTTTCATTCGGCGCGTGGGTGGCGTTGAAAGCCGCCGAATTTTATTCGCCGGCGCGGATGGTATCCATTGCGCCGCCGGTCGGTTTCCGCGACTTCGGCGACGTCCGCCCGCCCTCCTGCCCTTGGCTCGCCGTGCAGGGCGAGGCCGATGAAATCGTGCCCCCGGCCGGGGTGCTGGCATGGCTGCATGCGCAGAGCCCCGCACCGGAAGTCATCGCGATGCCGGAAACCAGTCATTTTTTCCATGGCAAATTGGTGCCCTTGCGGGAACACGTGAAACGCTTTCTGCAGGCCTTGCCCTTATGACGCCCCGCACCGCCGGACAGCGCTATGCGGACATGGTCGCCACCGGCGAGATCCATGCCGACCCGGCACAGATGGAAATCCTTGCCTATCTTGATGAGTTGGCCAAAGGATTGCGCAACGCTCAGCAACGGCCGTGGTGGAAGCGTTTCTTCGGACCGCCCGCAGCGGTCAAGGGGCTTTATCTTTGGGGGCGTGTCGGGCGTGGCAAAACCCTGCTGACCGAACTGTTTTTGGAAGATCTGGGCGATATCCCGCATCAGCGATGGCACTTCCATCGCTTCATGAATCATGTCCATCAGCAGCTTGCCGGAATGCCGGAGACCGCCGATACGCTCGCGGTGCTCGCCGGCAATATCGCACGGGAATGCCGTTTGCTGGTTTTGGACGAGTTCTTCGTTTCCGATATCGGCGACGCCATGATCCTTCACCGTCTGCTCGATCAATTGATCCGCAGGCAGGTTACGTTCATCACCACTTCGAATGTGCCGCCGGATGAACTTTACCCGAATGGCCTGCAGCGCGAGAGCTTCCTGCCGTGCATCGCCCTGCTCAAGCGCGAATGCGCGGTGATGGTTCTGGAAAGCGCGCAGGATTATCGGCTGCGCACCCTGAGCCAGGCGCGCACCTATGCGCTTACGGCCGATGCCGACAGC
>JBEAYK010000288.1:0-2528 GCA_041159305.1 Pseudomonadota bacterium | reverse complement strand
GTGGTCTCGGTGCTCGGGCAATTGCCGGTCATCGTAATCCGCACCGATGAAGGCCTGCGCGGCTACCACAACGTTTGCCGACACCGGGCCGGGCCCTTGGCGCAATGTTCAGGCAAAGGCGCCAAGCAATTGCGTTGCCGCTACCACGGGTGGACCTACAACCTGGACGGCAGTCTGCGTACCGCCACCGAAATGAAGGACGTCGTGGATTTCGACGTCAGCTCGGTGCGTTTGCCGGCGCTAGAGGTTCGTGAATTCGCGGGCCTGGTGTTCGCCGCTTCGGAGAACCCGCCGCCGTTCGAGGACTACGTGGCCGGCATCGCCGAGCGTCTGGCGGTCAGCGGCCATGTGCTTAATGATCTGCGCTTCCACCAGCATCTGAGTTACGACATCGACTGCAACTGGAAGACCTACGTCGACAATTATCTGGAAGGCTACCATGTGCCGCACGTGCATCCGGAGCTGAATAAGCTGCTGGATTACCGCAGCTACGTGACCGAAACCAAACGCTGGTATTCCATGCAGTTCAGCCCACTGGAAAGCGGCGATGATTTGTACGGCTCGGGCGAAGCGCTGTATTACTTCATGTACCCCAACACGATGCTCAACATCCTGCCTGGGCGCCTGCAGACCAACCGCGTTCTGCCGTTGCCGAACAACCGCTGCCGGGTGTTTGATTTCTTCTATGCGGTAAGTGCCGACCCGAGCAAGGACGAAGCGCGCCGCAAACGCGATCTGGAATTCTCCGACGTAGTGCAGGATGAAGACATTCAAATCTGCGTTGATGTACAGCGCGGCTTGGACAGTGGCTCGTATGTGGCTGGGCGTTTAAACCCGCTTCGCGAGAACGCCTTGCATCACTTTCAGGAACTGCTGCGTTCCGATTACCGGGCTCACAGTTCGTCAGTGGGTTCGAACGCCGCCGGCTGATCCGGGCAATGAATGGTTGCATGCGGTGATTGCAGATACAGGCGCCAGACGCCGTACGAAGCCGCTACGAACAGACAGCAGACCCCGGCCATCAGCGCCGGGTTTTTGCTGACCAGCGGTACCAGCAACCCGGAAATCAAGGCATTCGACATCAGGCTGATGAAAGCCTGCATCGAAGACGCCGTGCCGCGGATGTGCGGATACAGATCGAGCAGCGCGATAGTCAGTATGGGAAACACCAGCGCAATGCCGAAAGCCAGACCGCTCATCGGCAGCACCGCCCAAGGCAGTTCAAGCCGGATTGCGGTGCCGGCATAAATCAGATTCAACACCGCCGAGGCCGCACAGATGCCGAAGCCCCACTGCACCATACGCATGCCGCTCGCTTTTCCGGCCAGCCGGCCGCTGACGAACGCACCGATGCTCATTCCGGCGATGGTCGGCACGAAAAACCAGCCGAATTGGGTTTCGTCCAGACGCAGGTGGGTCATTACGTAATCGGGTGCCGCCGCGATGTACAGGAACAGGCTGCCGAACAGGAAGGTGCCGGCCAGCGCCAGTCGCCGGAATCCGGTATGCAGAATCATTTCGCGGTAGGCCGCACTCAGCGGCACCGGGTGGAACGCCACCCGTTTGGCGGGTGGATGCGATTCCGGCAGGAAGATGGCCACCACCACCAGCATGAACAGGCTCAAGCCGGCCAGGAACCAGAAAATGCCCTGCCAGTGGCTCCAGCTCAGAATGTAGCCGCCGATGATCGGCGCGATGGCCGGCGCAATCGAGAAGATCATCGACACCATGCTCATCATGCGTTGGGCATGGTCGCCGTCGAATACATCGCGGATCACCGCGCGGCCGACAATCAAGCCGACCCCGGCACAAAGCCCTTGGATGAATCGGAAGATCAGCAGTTGCTGCAGATCCGCGGCCAGCGCGCAACCGACGGAAGAAACCAGGAACAGTCCCAATCCACCCAGAATGACCGGCCGGCGCCCGAAGGCATCCGACAGCGCACCGTGCAACAGCGACATCGCGGCATAGCCCAGCAGGTAGATGCTGATGGTTTGTTGGATGGCGGCGTCAGCCACCTGCAAATCATGGGCGAGCGCGCGAAAGGCCGGAAAAATGCTGTCGATGGCGAACGGCCCGACCATCGCCAGCAGGCCGAGAATCAGCGCCAATCGGCGCCGGGAAATGGCCATGGCCTCAAGCGGCATGGACGTGCGGCTCCGGCATCAGAACGGCAGTGCCGGCCAGCCGAAAATCGGGGCCAGATACCAGTAGGCGGCACCGATGACCACCAGAACCACGGCCAGGCGCAACAGAAAGCCCATCACCTTGAAAAGCAGGACCAGACAGACCAGGGCAATCAGGCCGATGATGATGCTTGTATTCATGCAATCTCCTTCGTTTCAGTTTACCCGAATGCCGAAGGCGATGCCCATCCACCGGCAAACCCGTTAGAATGAAAACATCCGCAATACGAGCATGCCATGACCGATTTGACCCGCCCCAGCTTCCACGGTTTTGAACAGATTCCCCTGCGTGAATACGCCGAACGCGCCTACCTCGATTATTCGATGTATGTGGTCCTTGAC
>JBEAYK010000049.1:0-6717 GCA_041159305.1 Pseudomonadota bacterium | reverse complement strand
CAGGCCTTGGCCGAGACGTTGGCGGCGTACTACGGCGTTGAGCTTGACCAGCTTTTGCTTGGCCGTGGCAGCGATGAAGCCATCGACCTGATTGTCCGCGCGCTGTGCATTCCCGGCAGTGACCGCATCCTAATCCAATCGCCGACCTTCGGTATGTATGCGGTGTGCGCCCGACTGCATGCCTGCACGGTCATCGACAGTCCGCTGCAGGAAACCGAGGCGGGTTTTGGCTGGGATATTGCCGGCATGATTGCGACTGCACGACGCGATCACTGCAAAGTGCTGTTTCTGTGTTCACCAGCCAATCCCACCGGACAATCCCTGCCCCGCGCCGATCTGGAACGCCTGCTCGAGGCCCTGGCCGGGCAGTGTCTGGTGGTGGTGGACGAAGCCTATGGCGAATACAGTGCGCAAGCCTCCGCACTGGAGATCCTTGCTCGCTATCCGCATCTGGCGGTCTTGAAAACCCTGTCGAAAGCGCACGCGCTGGCCGGTGCCCGCATCGGCGCCGTGATTGCGACGCCGGAATTGATTGCGGTTCTGAAAACCTGCCAAGCGCCCTACCCGATTCCCAAACCCAGCGCGGCACTGGTGCTGCAGGCCTTTTCCGAAGCGGCTCTGGCCAATACGCGCAGCGGCATTGCCCAATGCCTGACTGAGCGTCGCCGTCTGCACACGGCACTGGCGGCACTGCCGATGATCGAGCGTGTGTTCGATTCGGATGCCAATTTCCTGTTGGTGCGTTGCACGAATTCCGAACGTTTGGCGGCCTACCTGCTGGCCGAAGGCATTGTGGTGCGTGCCATGCGCCAATACCCCGCGCTGCAGGACTGCGTGCGCATCAGCATCGGCACTCCGGAGGAAAACGCGCGTTTGCTGACAGTGCTTGAACACTATTCCGGAGACAGTCATGCGTAAAATCCTGTTCATTGATCGCGACGGCACCTTGATCCAGGAGCCGGCCGATTTCCAGATCGACGCCCTGGAAAAATTCCAGATGGTCGAACACGCCATCAGCGCCCTGCTGCAACTGAAAGACGCCGGCTACCGGTTCGTCATGGTGTCCAATCAGGACGGCTTGGGCACGCTGTCCTTTCCCGAAGCGGATTTCTGGCCCTCACAGAATTTGCTGCTGCAGATCCTGTCCTCGCAGGGCATCGTGTTCGATGACATCCTGATCGACCGCAGTTTTGCGCATGAGCACACCCTCACCCGCAAACCCGGTCTGGGCATGTTGGTCGGCTATCTGAAAGATCCCGAAGTGTGGTGGCAACAATCGGCCGTGATCGGCGATCGCGAAACCGATCTGCAGTTGGCCCAGAATCTCGGCTGCCGCGGCTTCCGCTTGCAGGATGGCTGCAGCTGGCCGGACATCGTGGCCGAGCTGCTGGGCGCGCCGCGCACCGCGCAGGTCACCCGGCGCACCAACGAAACCGACATCCAGGTGTCGGTCAATCTGGATGCGCAGTCGCCATTGCAGGTGGCCACCGGTATCGGCTTTTTCGATCACATGCTCGAACAGCTCGGCAAGCATGGTGGTTTTTCACTGCAGCTGTCCTGCAAAGGCGATACCCACATCGACGAACACCACACCGTTGAGGACTGCGCCATTGCCCTCGGCCAAGCACTCAAGCAGGCCTTGGGCGATAAATTCGGTATCGCCCGTTATGGCTTCAGTCTGCCGATGGACGAAGCGGCGGCAACGGTGCGCCTGGACATCAGCAACCGCGGCCTGTTCCGATTCGAAGGACGCTTTCCACGCGAAGCGGTCGGCACACTGCCGACCGAATTGGTGCCGCATTTTTTCCAATCCCTGAGCGAAGCAGCCGGCCTGACCGTGCACATGGAAGTCACCGGCGATAACACCCACCACATGATTGAAGCCTGCTTCAAGGCCTTTGCGCGCACGCTGCGCCAGGCCATCGCCCGCACCGACACGGCGCTGCCCAGCACCAAAGGCGCGTTGTGAACGCTGACGTTGTCCTGCTTGATTCCGGCGGCAGCAACTATGCGTCATTGCAGGCGGCTTTCGAACGTCTGGGTGCCCGCTGCCAGCAAAGCGAGGATCCGGAACGTATCCGCGCCGCCACGCATGTCGTGCTGCCTGGCGTCGGTTCGGCCGGCGCCGCCATGTCCGCTATTACCGAACGCGACATGGCGCCGGTCATCCGCAGCCTGACCCAGCCGGTGCTGGGGATTTGCCTGGGTATGCAGATTCTGTTCAGTCATAGCGAGGAGTCCGATGTGGCCCTGCTCGACCTGATTCCCGGACGGGTGCGTCGACTGCCGGCCTCGCGTGGCATCCGCATCCCGCATATGGGTTGGAATGCCATCCGTACGGTGCGGGACGACCCCTTGCTGGCGGAGCTGGATGGCCGTGATTTTTATTTCGTGCACACCTATGCCGCCGAGGCCGGCGTGCACACGCTGGCGGAGTGTTCGCACGGCCAGGCGTTTCCGGCGGTGGTGCGCTCGAAGAATTATTACGGCGTGCAATTTCACCCGGAACGTTCGGGGCCACAAGGCAGCCGGCTGCTGGCCAATTTTCTGGGGCTGGGCGCATGACCGTGATCATTCCCGCCATTGATGTCCGCGAAGGCCGCGTGGTGCGCCTGAAACAAGGTGATTACGCCCAGCAGACCACCTATGCCGCCGATCCGCTGGTCTTGGCACAACAGTACGCCACCGACGGGGCCGCGTGGCTGCATCTGGTCGATTTGGATGCCGCACGCAACGGGGGCTTCACCCTCGGCGACTTGGTGCGCGCCATCAAAGCCAGCACCGGAGTGCGCGTGCAGGCCGGGGGCGGCATCCGCTCACGTAACGACATCGATGCCGTGCGCGCCGCCGGCGTCGATCGCATCGTGATCGGCACCCTGGCCCTCAATGCACCGGAAGTGGTGCAAGCGGCCTTGACGGAACTCGGGCCGGAAGCACTGACACTGGCGCTGGACGTGCGCGCCGATGACGGGGGCAATTGGCACTGTGCAAGCCATGGCTGGACCGAAACCGGCATGCCCCTGGATGCCGCCATCGAACGGTATCGCGCCTACGGGCTACGCCATGTGCTGTGCACCGACATCGCCCGCGACGGCCTGTTGGGCGGCTATAACCTCGCGCTGTATCAATACCTACAGGAGCGCTGGCCGGCATTGCAGGTGCAGGCCTCGGGCGGCGTCCGTGATCTGGACGATGTGCAGGCCATCGCCACGATGGGCGTTTCCGGCGCCATTCTCGGGCGCGCCTTGCTGGAAGGCCGCTTCAGTCTGAGCGAGGCGCTGGCATGTTGAAAAAGCGCATCATCGCCTGTCTGGATGTCGCCAATGGCCGTGTGGTCAAAGGCGTGCGTTTCCGCGACCACGAAGATGTCGGCGACATTTTGGAACTGGCCGAAGCCTACAGCGCGCAGGGCATCGATGAGTTGGTGTTTTACGACATTCTGGCCAGTACCGCGCAACGCGGCGTGGCGCCGGACTGGGTCGCGCAGGTCGCCGGTCGCATCGACATTCCGTTCTGCGTGGCCGGCGGCATCCGTTCCCTGGCCCAGGCCGAACAGGTCTTGGCCGCCGGTGCCGACAAGATTTCCATCAACACGCCTGCGCTGGAAGATCCGCAACTGATCACCACCTTGGCCGAACGCTTCGGCAGCCAGTGCGTGGTGGTCGGCATCGATTCGCTGCAGGATGCCGATGGTCAATGGCGCGTGCGCAGCCACACCGGTAATCCGGATACGATGCGCGAGCGCGGACTGAAGACCCTGGACTGGCTGGACCAGGTGCAACAACGCGGCGCCGGCGAAATCGTGCTCAACTGCATGGCCAGCGACGGCACCCGCAACGGTTACGATCTGCCACAACTGGCCGCAGCACGCGAACGCTGCACACTGCCCTTGATTGCTTCCGGCGGCGCCGGCATCGCGCAGCACTTCGTTGATGTCTTCCGGCACTGCGATGTCGACGGCGCCTTGGCCGCCGGCATCTTTCACCGCAAACTTGTCAGCATTCCTGCGCTCAAGCAGGAACTGGCGCAACAGGGAATCGCCATCCGCTTATGAATACCACCCGCTTCGAGCACCTTGACTGGAATAAACAGAACGGCCTGCTGCCGGCCATCGTGCAGGATGCCGATAACGGCCAGGTGCTGATGCTCGGCTACATGAATGCCGAAGCGCTGGCAGAAACACTGCGCAGCCGCAAAGTGACTTTTTTCAGCCGCAGCCGCAACTGCTTATGGACCAAGGGCGAATCGTCCGGTCATTTTCTGTTACTGGAAACCATCGACAGTGATTGCGACAACGACAGCCTTTTGGTGCAGGCACGCCCGCAAGGCCCGACCTGCCATCTGCAACGTAGCAGTTGCTTTGCCGAAGCGCCACAGTATTTTCTGGCGGAACTGGAGCAACGCATCGCGGCCCGGCGTACCGCCGATCCGCAGGCCAGCTACAGCCGCCGCCTGATGGACAAAGGACTGCCCAAGGTGGCGCAGAAAGTCGGCGAGGAAGCGGTGGAAACGGTGATTGCCGCGTTGGCCGAAGATAAACCGGCGCTGCTCAATGAAAGCGCCGATCTGCTGTACCACCTCCTGGTGCTGCTGCAGTGCAAGGATGTGGCGCTGGCGGAAGTGATCGCCGTGCTGAAACAACGCTGAGTCTGACTTATAATCAGGTTTTACCGGAGCCGCGCATGTCTGCTTATGCCATTTTGCATTGTGATGTGTTCGCGCCGCGCACCGGCGCCGGCAATCCGCTGGCGGTGGTGCTGGATGCCCGCGGCCTTGCCGATAATGAAATGCAGCGCATCGCGCACTGGCTGAATCTGGCCGAGACCACCTTCGTGTTGCCGGCCAGCACACCCGATGCCGATTACCGCGTCCGTATTTTCACCACGCAGAAAGAAATCGCCTTCGCCGGACACCCCAGCATCGGTACCGCGCATGCCTTGGTCGACGCCGGACTGGTCCGCGTCCGTGACGGCCTGCTGCATCAGGAATGCCAGGCCGGCATTCTGCCGGTTCGGGTGAACGCTGCCGCCACGGACAACGCCTACAGCGTGCGCGTGCCCAGTTCGCGCCTGGTGCGCTTTGCAGGTTCAGGTGAAGCCTTGTTCAAGCGGGCGCTGCCGGAAGCCTTATGGACCGATCTGAAACCGGCCCTGGTGGAAGGCGGACGACGTTGGTGGCTGGCGCAACTCGGCGATGAAGCCAGCGTGCGCGGCTTCGCGCCGGACAGTTATGCCATTGCCGCCTTGGCACGCGAAACCGGCAGTCTGGGCCTGTGCATTTTTGCCCGCACGGCAACCGGGCTGGTGGTCAGGGCGTTTCCACTGGGCGTGGGCATCGCCGAAGATCCGGCCTCCGGTGCGGCCAATGCCGCCATCGCCGCGTTCCTTCACGAGACCGGTCAGCTCGGCGCGCTGGGCCGGCGCTATCGCGTCAGCCAAGGCCGGGAAATCGGCCGGGATGCGGTGCTCACTCTGGAAGTGGATGCCGATGATGCGGTCTGGGTCGGCGGCGATTGCCGGAGCGTGTTGCGCGGCGAACTGGACTGGTCATGATTCCCGAAGCCATGCAACCGGCGCATGCCGAAGCGGTCCGTCAGCTGGCGGCAGTCATGGCCGAACCGGACGGTCCGTTCTCACGCGATCCCAAGCCCGGACACCGGCGCGGCATCGATGCCTACAAGAGCACCAATCTGATCCGGGCACTGACCAATGCCATGTTCGGCTATCACGACCGTTTCGGCGTGTATCCGGACATGGTGGCGCCAAAAACCTTTAACGAGAAAATCTTCCGCTTCAAATTTTTCGGCAATATCAAAGTACCGGAAACCGGCAACAAACTGCTGACCGAACGCTTCATTCCCGAAGCATTGCGCGATCGTCTGCGCTGTCCGCCGCTGATCTGGCATTCGGACAGCCTGCCCTTGCCGCGCAACGATCGCATTGCCCCGGGCCGCTATTACCTGAAAGCCAATCACGGCAGCGGGCTGTTCAAAGCCATCCGCTACCCGCTGGATGATGCCGAACGGCCGGCCTTGGCAGCCCAGGCACAGCAGTGGTTGCGCCAGATTTACGGCATCCACGATGGCGAGTGGTGGTATGCCGGCATTCCGCGCCGCTTGATGCTGGAAGCCGATGTCTGCGACGGACAGCCTTCGGTGTCCTGGAATATTTATGTGATGAATGGCCAGATCGGCTGTATTGAACTGTTCGACAAGAATGTCGAGCCGATGCAGGTCACTTGGTTGGATGCCGACTTCCAGCCGGATCTCGTTCAGATGGACGCACTGGCGCGGGTCAAAGATCCGATGCTGCCGGCCGATCCGGAATTCATGAAGCAGGCGGCACTGGCCATCGCCGCACCGTATGACTTTGCCCGCGTGGATTTCTTCGTCGGGGCCGATGGCACGCTGTACTTGGGTGAAATCACGTTCAGTCCCAGCAATGCCCTGTCGCGCCGTCCGGCCGCGATGGAGCAGCGCCTGGGCGCACTGCTCCGGTTCGATCCGGCTTAGTACCGATAGCCGACGCGGCGGGTGTTGTTATAGGCCACGGTATCAACACGGATCCGGACACGATCGCCCGGGTGATACGGCATGAAGGTGGTGTAGTTGCGGCCATGGTAACGGTAAGTCACCCGGTATTCGCTGCTGCGATTGTTCCAGCCATCGTTACGGCATTCCACCACATGACGGTCATACCCACCGCGTGAATCCCGGTC
>JBEAYK010000048.1:0-6724 GCA_041159305.1 Pseudomonadota bacterium | reverse complement strand
GCACACGCCCATGCCGCCCATTTCGGCGGTGGCGTGGTGCCGCAGCAGAACTGGGCCTACTACGCCAATCTCGCGTTCGGCATTACCACCATGCATGATCCGTCGGCAACCTCGGAAACGGTGTTCTCGCAGGCCGAACTGCAGAAGGCCGGCACCTTGGTCGGTCCGCGCGTGATGTCGACCGGCACCATTCTGTACGGCGCTGATGGCGATTTCAAAGCCGTCATCAACTCCCTCGAAGATGCCCGCAACACCATCGCGCGTATGAAGGCGGTCGGGGCATTCAGCGTGAAGAGCTACAACCAGCCGCGTCGCGACCAACGCCAGCAGATCAACCAGGCCGCGCGTGAACAGGGCGTTCTGGTGGTCGAAGAAGGCGGCTCCACCTTCAACCACAACATGACCATGATCCTCGACGGCGTCACCGGCGTCGAACATAACATTCCGGTCGCCCCGCTTTACAAGGACGTGGTCGAGACCTGGAAGGCGACCGATGTCCGCAATACACCGACGCTGGTGGTCAACTACGGCGGGCTGAATGCCGAGTACTGGTGGTACGACAAGATGAACATCTGGGAAAACAAGCGCTTCCTGAATTTCTACCCGCGTGAGGCTTTGGATGCCCGCTCCATCCGCCGGGAAACCGCGCCGGACTGGGACTACTACCACATCAAGGTGGCCCAGCAGGCCAAACGTCTGCGCGATGCCGGCATTCGCATCCAGATCGGCGGCCATGGCCAGATGCAGGGACTGTCGCCGAACTGGGAAATCTGGTCATTGGTACAGGGCGGCTTCTCACCCTGGGAAGCGCTGCGCGCCGCCACCATTGATGGTGCCGATTATCTCGGTTTCGGTGCCGAAATCGGTTCCCTGGAAGCAGGCAAACGCGCCGATCTGGTCATCACCAACACGAACCCTCTGGACAAGATCGAAAACACCATCGATACCGCTTACGTGATGGTCAACGGCCGTCTGTTCGATGCCGCCACCATGGCCGAAATCGGTGGCAAACAGCGCCCGGCGCCGGAGTTCTACTTCAACCGCCAGCAAAGCGGTCTGAGCGTTGGTCAGGAATACGGGCCGACCATGGAAGCCCAGGGCGATTGATGCTCTGTGCTTTGCTACACTGGAAGGCGCCGGAAACGGCGCTTTCTTTTTTGGGAGTCTGCCATGAAGTTCTACATTACCCTGCCTGATCCGGAAAGCGCACGCGGGGCCAGTCCTGCGCTCAGCTTCAGCGCCAACGGCCACGATACGTTCGCCGAGCAATTGCAACATGCGCTGTCCGACCGCCGCTTCGTCGAGAACTGGCTGGCCGGCATGGATGAGGACGAGGCCGACCAGGTTGATCCGGCACTCCTGGCCATCGATGCCAAGGCCAAGGTTTCCGCGAAACAGCATGGCCTTGGTTTCATGCTGATTGCCGACACCGTACTCAACGGTGCTGCATTCAAGCACCGCATGCGCCAGCTGGCCGGAAGCCACTGGCAGCTGGTCGACGTCAAGTAAGCCGATGTCGGTCACCGAAACGCCGGAATCCATCATTGCCCGAACCCGGCAGTGGATTGAAACCGTGGTGATCGGCATGAATTTCTGCCCGTTCGCCAAGCGCGAGATGCGGCGCGATACGGTACGCTTCATCGTCAGTCCGGACCCGGACATGGAGTCCGTGCTCTTGCAGCTGATTGACGAATGTGCGCATCTGGATGCCGATGACGGCACACAAACCACGCTGCTGATCCTGCCGGACGGCTTCGCCGACTTTGACGATTATCTGGATCTTGCCGGTTTGGCTGAAGATCTGCTGGCCGATCGCGGCTATGAAGGCGTGTATCAGGTCGCCAGCTTCCACCCGGATTACCGCTTTTCCGATGCCGAAGCCGATGACCCGGCCAATTACACCAACCGCAGCCCCTATCCGATGCTGCACCTGCTTCGTGAAGATGGACTGGAAGCCGCCATCGCCAGCTATCCCGATCCGGACTCCATCCCGGAAAACAACATCGCCAAGGCCCGTGCGCTCGGTTCGGATTACTGGATTAAACTCATGGCTGACCTACACTCATCGGAATGACCAAACCACTAAGCCTGCATATCGCGCCGGAGCACCTTCATGAAAAAAACTGCCGCCCTGCTGTTGATTCTTACCCTTCCGGCACAGGCCGCGCTCCCGCCGCAATACCAGAATCGGAGAGATCTGGAGGTCATGCTGGCCTTCATCCAACAGCATCCGCGGGTGGAAGCGGGTCTGAACGTCATCGACCTCGATGCCTATACCGTGCTTTACGAGCGTGAATGCATCGCTTCCTTCATCCGCGATGTACAACCGAAACCACCGGGATGGGTCGGGCCGATGGATCCACTCATCTTCAAGGAAAGCACCTGCGCCGTGGATTACGGTCCCTGAGCGTTGCCGGCGGCCGACTCCGTGCTTATCATGGCTTGAAGGCCGCATTGCAAGGAAATTCAATGTCCAGGAAAAAGTGGTGGTTGGGCGGCGGCATCGTGCTGGCGGCGGTCATTGTCCTCGCACTGCCGGAACTGCCGTCCTTGGCGGGCCGCACAGCCTCGCAGGCATTGGCCCGTGATCCGTCCACCCTGATTGCAAGGACCTATGCCGAAGCTGCTGAACAACATCCCGGATTGACCGGCATTCATGCCCTTTCGGATGGACGCAGCGCTTTCGCTGCGCGCATGCTACTGATTGAAGGCGCACAGCGCAGTCTGGACGTGCAGTACTACATCTGGCATGACGACGTCACCGGCCATCTGCTGCTTGATGCCCTGCGACGGGCCGATGCACGCGGCGTGCGGATACGGCTGCTGGTGGACGACAACGGCATTGCCGGGCTCGACCCGGTGCTGGCGGCACTGGATGCCCTGCCCAATACGGAAGCACGCCTCTACAACCCGTTCCTGCAGCGACGCTTCAAGGCCTTGGGCTATCTGACCGACTTCCGGCGTCTGAACCGGCGCATGCACAACAAATCCCTGACTGCCGACAATGCCGCCACCATCATCGGTGGCCGCAACATCGGCGATGAATATTTCGATGCCGCCGAAGGGGTCAATTTCGCCGATCTCGATCTGCTTGCGGTCGGCAAGGTGGTCACCGAGGTTTCCACGGTATTCGACCGTTACTGGAACAGCGAATCGGCATACCCCTTGTCTATATTGATTCAATCAGACGCCATTGATGCCCGGCAGCACATTCTGCAAAAGCTTGATGCCCTTGGCGGAAGGGTCGCCATTCAGAAGTACGCCGCTGCGCTCAAGACCAGCGGCCTGATTAAAAACCTGGTTTCCGGACAACTCGCACTGGAGTGGGTTCCGGTCAGGCTGCTTGCCGACGATCCTGAAAAAACACTGACACACGGCAATGACCACACCCAAACTCTCATGCTGCCCCGTCTGGGAAACGCCATCGGCAAGGCTGAAAGCCGGCTGGATCTGGTATCGCCCTACTTTGTCCCCATGGCGGAAGGAACTGAAGCGTTTGCCAACATGGCACGCAGAGACGTCCACATCCGGGTGCTGACCAACTCCCTTGCCGCAACCGATGTCAGCGCAGTGCATGCCGGTTATGCCAAGCGCCGGAAGGCACTGCTGGAAGCAGGTGTCCGTCTGTTCGAACTCAAACCCGATGCGGCACCAGACACGGGCGATACGGCCAACCGGGGTCTGGGAAGCTCAAGCGCCAGCCTGCATGCAAAAACATTTGCGGTCGACGGCAGACGCGCCTTCGTCGGCTCCTTCAACTTCGATCCGCGCTCTGCTGAATTCAATACCGAAATGGGCTTCGTGGTCGACAGCACGGTACTGGCCACGGCCATCCATTCCGGCTTCGATAAGGAACTGCATAAAGGCAGCTATGAAGTACGGCTGGACGCTTCTGGAAACCTGGAATGGATTGATCGCTCCTCGGGCAGCGAGGTGGTTTTGCACGAAGAACCCGAAACCGGCCCTTTCAAGCGCGCGCTGGTGACCGTGCTTTCCTGGCTGCCGATTGATATCATGCTTTGAACCTCAGGAGCACCTCGTGAACCCATCAAGCCCGAAGCGTCATGATTCCGCCGAAATCCTGCGCAAGCTCGTCGATTTCATGCAGGAGCATGTTTACCCGGCGGAAGCCGAGGTCGCCGCATGGCAAAACGATCCGCAAACGCGCTGGCTGCCCTGCCCGCGAATCGAAGCCTTGAAAGCGCTGGCCCGGGAAGCCGGCCTGTGGAATCTGTTCCTGCCCGATGCCGAATACGGCGCCGGCCTGAGCAACCGGGATTATGCGCCGATGGCCGAGCAGATGGGGCGCGTGCTATGGGCTTCGGAAGTGTTTAACTGCAATGCGCCGGACACCGGCAACATGGAAGTCTTGGCGCACTTCGGCAATGCCGATCAAAAAACCAAATGGCTGGCACCCCTGCTGCGCGGCGAGATCCGCTCCGCCTTTGCCATGACCGAACCGGCGGTGGCCTCTTCCGATGCCACCAATATCGCGCTTAGTATCCGCGCGGACGGCAACGACTATGTCCTGAACGGCCGCAAATGGTGGATTACCGGTGCCGGCGATCCGCGCTGCGCCATTCTGATCGTGATGGGCGTGACCGATCCGGATGCTGATAAACATGCACGGCACTCGATGGTATTGGTACCGATGAACACACCGGGAGTTCGCATTGCGCGTGCGCTGGAAGCCTTCGGTTTCGATGACGCGCCCAGCGGCCACATGGAACTGGTTTTCGACAATGTCCGTGTCCCGAAATCGAATCTGATCGGTGCCGAAGGCAGCGGTTTCGCCCTGGCCCAGGCGCGGCTCGGTCCGGGCCGCATCCATCACTGCATGCGCCTGATCGGTCTGGCGCAACGTGCGCAGGAACTGATGATCGAGCGCGCGAAATCGCGTATCGCTTTCGGCAAACCGCTCGGCGCACAGGGCATGACGCAGGAAATGATCGCACTGTCCCATTGTGAGATTGCCCAGGCGCGGCTACTGACGCTCAATGCCGCCGCCATGCTCGACGCCGGCGGCAACAAGGCTGCCAAAAACGAAATCGGGATGATCAAAATCGTCGCGCCGCGCATGGCCTTGCAGGTCATCGACCGTGCCATCCAGCTGTTCGGTGCCGAAGGTCTGCAGCATCCGTTCCTTCCGCATGCCTGGGTCGGCGCCCGCTGCCTGCGCCTGGCCGATGGCCCGGATGAGGTGCACATCACCTCACTGGCCCGCGGGCTACTGAAGTAATTCCATGGGCGATACCCGCGCTTCCCTGCAACTCCCGGATGCGGCACTGGCTGAATATCTGGGCGCACACATTCCCGGCTTTCAGGGCCCGTTGCAATCGAGCAAGTTCAAAGGCGGTCAGAGCAATCCGACCTATCTGCTGGAAGCCGCCAGCGGCCGGTATGTGCTTCGCCGCAAACCGCCAGGTACCTTGCTGGGTTCGGCGCATGCAGTCGACCGGGAATTCCGGGTACTGAAAGCACTTCACGGCTCCGGCGTTCCGGTTGCACATCCCCTGCACCTGTGCACTGATGACGCGGTCATCGGCTCGATGTTCTATGTGATGTCCTACATCGACGGCCGGGTGTTCTGGGATCCATCCCTGCCGGAAGCTCACCCTGAACAGCGCGCCGCGCTTTACGAGGTGCTGTTGCAAACACTGGCGGCCATCCACGCGGTGGATGTCGACAAAGCCGGTCTGATTGATTACGGCAAACCGGGAAACTATTTCGCACGCCAGCTGGATCGCTGGGGCCGGCAATACCGCGATTCGGAAACGCAGGCCATTCCGGCCATGGAAGCGCTGATTACGCAGCTGCCCCTGCGCTGCCCGGAAGATGACGGCAGCATTGCCCTGGTACATGGGGATTTCCGCATCGATAATCTCATGTTCACGCCGGACGGCGGCAAGGTGCTCGCCGTGGTTGACTGGGAGCTGTCCACGCTCGGACACCCGCTTGCTGATTTGGGATATCTGTGCATGGCGCTGCGTCTGCCGCGCAATCCGGCCCTGCCGGGCCTGGCCGGCATGGACCGCGCAGCCCTCGCCATTCCCGATGAAGCAGCGATGCTGGCACGCTATGCCGACCTGACCGGGCGCAGCATCCCTGCCGACTGGCCGTTCGTTCTGGCCTTCAGCTTCTTCCGCCTAGCTGCCATCGCCCAAGGCGTGGCCAAACGCGCACAGCAGGGCAATGCCTCGAGCGAACAGGCCCAGCAGGCCGGACAGATGGTGCAGATGCTGGCAGAGCTGGGATTGCGGGAACTGCAGCGGTGATGTCGCGGTATGCCCTGTTACTGCTTTTGTTCGGATTCGACAATGCCTTGGCGAAAAATTACACCGAGCCCAAGGGCGATTCGGCGGGCCTGCGCATCGTAATGACCAACCCCGAGGCCTATTCGGTCCACATTGCCGAATATGATCCGGCAGTCTGCAAGAAAACGGCCGACGTCGGCTGGCTCAGTGGCGGCCGGAAAACCGATACCGTGCGCATTGGCATGCCCGGCAGTGAAGCGCCCCGCGAAGGCCTGCTCGAACGACGCATTCCGGTCAACCGACGGTTCGCCTTCGGTGCCGGTTTCATCATGCCCAAACAGTCCATCGCCACCTCCCTGATGGGCGCGGTCAATCCGAGCGGCGCCAGCGCCAACGCACTCGCAGAGGCCCATTCGGCATTCTGCGAAGCGCCGGTATTCACACCGCTTGTCGGCCAGTTCTATGAGCTG
>JBEAYK010000287.1:0-2750 GCA_041159305.1 Pseudomonadota bacterium | reverse complement strand
GTGTCCGGCTTTTCGCTGATGCTGCAATCGCGCGGCGACCACAGCCCAGAGGAACTGGCGGCAAAGACCCAGGAGTTCATCGCCGCAGCTCGCCAGAAACCGGCCATCGGCCGCATCAGCACCTCGTTCCAGTCCAACACCCCAGGCTACCGGCTCGAGGTTGACCGCGACAAGGTGGAAAAACTCGGCATTCCGTTGAACGATGTGTTCGGTGCCATGCAGGCTTACTTGGGTGGTTCGCAAATCAATGAGTTCACCCGCTTCGGCAAAAATTACAAAGTCACGATGCAGGCAGACGCCGATTACCGCCGCGACATCTCGACCCTGTCGAAACTGTTCGTGCGCAGCAACAGCGGCCAGATCATCCCGCTCGACACCGTGGTGAAAGCGGTACCAAAAAGCGCACCGCGCTTCCTGCAGCGCTATAACCTTTACAGCTCCGCCGATGTGACCGGCAGTCCGAAACCGGGTTTCAGTTCAGGCGAAGCCATCGCCGTGCTGGAGGAAACCGCGCGCGAAACGCTTGGGCCGGATTTCGGTTATGTCTGGACCGGCCAGACCCAGGAAGAAATCGAATCCGGTGACGCTGCTGCGTTGGTAATGGGCCTGTCGGTGGTCGTGGTGTTCCTGTTCCTGGCCGCATTGTATGAAAGCTGGTCGGTGCCGATGGCCGTACTTTTGGCAGCGCCATTCGGCATGCTCGGCGCTTATCTCGGTGTACTGATGCGCGGCATGGACTTCAATGTGTACGGCCAGATCGGCGTGGTCACCCTCATCGGTCTCGCGGCCAAGAACGCCATCCTGATTGTCGAGTTCGCCAAACTCAACCGCGAGTCCGGCATGCCCATTGTCGAAGCGGCGGTGGAAGCCGCCAAGCTGCTTCGCCTTTATTCTCGGCGTGGTACCGCTGTTCATCGCCTCCGGTGCCGGCGCGGCCTCGAAACAATCGGTCGGCACCGTGGTGCTGGTCGGCATGCTGACCGCCACCCTGCTCTCGGTGCTGTTGGTGCCGGCACTGTATGTCATCATCACCCGTCTGTCGGAACGCTTCGACCGCGGGTCGCGACCGGCGGCAGCAACGGGAGAGCAGGCATGAAGATTAAAACTCTGACGCTGGCCATATCGCTCAGCCTGCTCGGTGCCTGTGCACTCGGTCCGAACTACACGCGGCCGGATCTCGCACTTGATCCAGCCTATCGCGGCCCGGCACTCGCCGAAGCGCAGACCCGCAGCATCAGCGACATCGCCTGGTCGGAACAGTTCCAGGATCCGGAACTCTCGGCCGTTATCCGCTTGGCCGTGCAACGCAATCTTGATCTGCAGATTGCACTGGTCCGCATTGATGCCGCACGCGCGCAGAGCGCCATCGCCAAATCCCAATACCTGCCTACGGTTTCGGCCGGGCTGAGCACCAGTCCGAGCGGCTCCGCCGTCAGCGATAACAGTTACAGTCTGGGCGCCGTGCTGAATTGGGAACTGGATATTTTCGGCAAACTGCGGCGCTCCAACGAAGCCGCGCGTGCCGAGCTGCTGGCCAGCGAAGACGGGGCACGCGCGGTGATGTCGACCCTGGTGGCGACCACCGCCACGACCTGGCTGAATTTGCGCGAACTCGATCAGGAACTGGCGATTACCCGTGTCAACATCAAGAGTCAGGAAGAATCCTTGGCCTTGGTACGCGCTCTGCTGCGCGGCGGCGTTGCCTCCGGAGCCGAAGAACAGCAGGCCATCGCCCAGCTTGCCGGCACCCGGATGCAATTGCCGAAAATCGAGCAGGCCATCATCGCCACCGAGAACGCCTTGAGTCTGTTGCTGGGTGGCCAGCCCGGGCCGATCCTACGCAACGCGGATGGATCACTGCCGCAGGTACCGGTCTTGCCGAAGGCCGGTCTGCCCAGCGAACTTCTGGAACGCCGGCCGGATGTACGCGCTTCCGAGCACGCACTGGAAGCAGCCACCGCACGTATCGGTGTGGCCATCGCCAACCGCTTTCCAGTGCCGACCATCGGCCTCGGCGGTTTCTTCGGACTGGTCGGCATCGACCTGGGCGATACCCTCAGCAACGACGGCGTGACGCAGAGCGTGACCTCCTGGGGCCCGAACGCCAGCCTGCCCTTGGTCGACTGGGGCCGTGGCGTCAATGGCGTGCGCGGGGCGCGTGCCAATGCCGAAATCGCCGCGCTGCTTTACCGCGCTACCGTGCTCAATGCACTGCGCGAAGTCAGCAACGCACTGACCGCGACCGAGAAAGTGCAGGCGGTCATCGTGCAGAGCGAAATCCGCGCTAAAGCCAGCCGCGAAAACACCCGCCTGCAGCGCATGCGCTACAAGGCCGGGGTCAACAGCTATCTGGAAGTGCTGGATGCCGAAAGCCGGCAGTATTCGGCCGAATTGGAACTGGCACGGGCGCGCCGTGATCTGCTGCTGGCGCATGTCGATCTGTACCGCGCACTCGGCGGTGGCTGGTCGGATGACGCCTTGAAACGGGGACCGGTGGAATAAGAGCTCAGCCCCAGAATCCGGTCACCCGCTCAATCACCCAGTAGCTGGCCAAGCCGCCGATCAGATAGACCGGTACCGGTTCCAGTCGTTTCAGATCAAAGCGTGCGGCAATCAGTTTCTTGGCCAGATGGTACAGAGCCAGCACCGCCAGAATGAACAGGATCTGGCCGGCTTCCACGCCGATATTGAAGAACAACAGCGCCAAGGGAATGCTGTTCTCCGGCAACCCGACTTCGGCCAGCGCACCG
>JBEAYK010000047.1:0-6758 GCA_041159305.1 Pseudomonadota bacterium | reverse complement strand
ACCCAATGCGGTACGTAATTCACGCAACCGCGGTGCATCGGCAGGCTGCAGTATTGCTTCAATTTCGGGAAGCCGCAACAATCCATCACGAAGTCCGCTCAGGTCCCGCGGGCGCGCGCTGCGCAGAGCGATGCGGGTCAACATACGCTCCAGATCACCGATGCCGCGGAATACGACACTTAGCGGCTCCGTCATGTGCCGGTCGATGAGTTCCGATACCGCTTGGTGGCGTTGACGGACCGTGTCTGCATCCCTGAGCGGCCGGTGCAGCCAGCGCCGCAGCAGACGTCCGGCCATCGGGCTGCAGGTCGTGTCGAGCACGCCCAGCAGCGTGTGCTGTAATTGGCCGTCAAAGCGTTCATCCAGTTCCAGATGCCGACGGGTGGCGGCGTTCATGGCGATGGCGTCGTCGGCGGCCTCCCATTGCAATGAATTGAGATGCGGTAAGCGCTGCTTCTGGGTTTCTTCGAGATAACCAAGTAGCGCACCAGCGGCAGCGATTGCCGCGGCATTGGCCGGTGTGCCTTCATTGAGTCCGAAACCGCTGAGGTCGGCGACGCCGAAAAACTGCAGCAGTTGCCGGGTACAGGTTTCGGTATCGAAATACCATACCGGCCGCCGACGCAGGCCTTTGCAGCCGGTCAGAAGGTTGGCCAGTTCATCGGAGTCCGGAATCAGGATCTCCGCGGGATCCAGCCGAGCCAGCTCGGCGCCCAGTTGTTCGGCATCATTAGCGAAGCTGAGCAGGAAGCGTCCGGCCGCGACATCCGCCCAGGCCAGTCCATAGCCCTGCCGGGCCTGCGAAACCGACAACAGCAGTTGTTCGCGGCGGTCATCGAGCAGGGCTTCGTCGGTCAGGGTGCCGGGCGTGATGACCCGCACGACCTTGCGCTCGACCAGACCTTTGGCCAGAGCCGGGTCGCCGATTTGCTCGCAGATGGCCACCGATTCGCCGAGTGCTACCAGACGTGCCAGATAGCCATCGGCGGCATGGTAGGGAACACCCGCCATTGGTATGGCGTTGCCTCCGCTCTGGCCGCGCTGTGTCAGGGTGATGTCGAGAAGGCGGGCGGCTTTGCGGGCATCGTCATAGAACAGTTCGTAGAAATCGCCCATGCGGAAAAACAGCAGCACATCGGGGTATTCGGCTTTGGCGCTGAAGAACTGCCGCATCAGCGGCGTGTGCTGGGAGAAATCGTTCGAAGACATGGGGTTTTCGCTTATGCTATGGCCATAGTCTAACCTGAGGCAGACCCTGCTTGAACGCTTTCGTTGATGGATCCGATTCCGCCCTGCAAGAGGCCGCCAAGCAGCTCGGCGACCGCCTGTTGGCGGAACACCTGACCCTTTGTACCGCCGAGAGCTGCACCGGTGGCTGGATTGCCAAAATCCTGACCGACATCCCCGGCAGTTCGGCCTGGTTCGACTGTGGCATGGCCGCCTACAGTTACGAGGCCAAACAGGCGCTGTTGCGCGTGCGTCCGGAAACCCTCATGGAACACGGCGCGGTCAGCAAGGAAACGGCGCTTGAAATGGTGTCCGGTGCGTTAATCACATCCGGCGCCAATCTGGCGGTTGCCGTTACCGGTATCGCCGGTCCGGGGGGTGGCTTGCCGGGCAAGCCGGTCGGCACGGTCTGGATTGCCTGGAAGCGCAGAGGTCAGTACCCGAGTGCTGACGTGTTCCATTTCGCGGGGGATCGCGAGGCCGTACGCCGGCAGACGGTTGCCGTGGCCTTGCAAGGGCTGATGCCGCTGATAAAGTAGTCGTTCGATATTGGCCTTGATCATTTCGGCCGGAATATTCAAGCAAGGACCAAAGAAATGCGTGCAATCAAACCGCTTTTGATTATTCTTCTCGCAGCCACGGCATGCCATGCCTCCGCAAAGCCCTCCGCCGAGTTCGTCCCGCAATGGGCGAAATCAGCCGTGTGGTACCAGATTTTCCCCGACCGTTTCCGCAATGGCGATCCGTCGAATGATCCGACCGTGGCCGATATCGCCGGTGCCGATCCGATGGAGCCGCCCAAGCAATGGCGCGTTCACCCCTGGGGCAGCGATTGGTATCAGTTGCAGGATTATGAAAAAGCCAACGGCGAACCGGAGCTTTGGAAGCATATGCAGCGTCGGCGATACGGCGGCGATCTGCAGGGCATTATCGACAAGCTCGACTATCTGAAAGACCTTGGCATTAATGCGATTTATTTAAACCCGGTTTTTGATTCGCCATCCCACCATAAATACGATGGCGCTAGCTATCACCATATCGATCCGAACTTCGGCCCCGACCCGAAAGGCGACCGGGCTTTGATGGCCAAGGAAAACCCCGGCGACCCGAAAACCTGGGTGTGGACCAAAGCCGATGAGTTGGCATTGACGCTGATTGCCGAAGCGCACAAACGCGGCATCCGAATCATTTTCGATGGCGTGTTCAATCACATGGGATTCAACAGCTTCGCGTTGCAGGATGTCCGGCGCAACAAAATGAACTCGCCTTATCTGGGTTGGTTCACCATCAAAAATTTCGATGATCCCGCTTCTGGTGTCGAGTTCGATTACGAGGGTTGGTGGGGCAATAAATCGCTGCCGGAACTGCGTGAAGACGCCAAGGGCATCGTGCATGGGCCCAAGGCCTACATCTTCGCCGCTACAGAGCGCTGGATGAACCCGAAAGGGAAGGGGACTCAGCATGGCATCGATGGCTGGCGTCTGGATGTCGCCTACATGGTTGCGCATCCGTTCTGGAAGGACTGGCGCCGTCATGTCAAAGCCATCAATCCGGAGGCCTACCTCACCGCCGAGATCGTCAATACGCCGGATGTGGTGAAGCCCTATCTTCAGGGTGACGAGTTCGACGCCGAAATGCAGTATAACTTTGCGTTCACCGCGGCCGAATTCCTGTTCAATGAAGGAAAGTACAGCCTCAACGCCCGCGAGTTTGACCGCAAGCTGGCCGAGCTGCGCACGCTTTACCCGCCCGGGGTGGCTTATGTGAACCAGAATCTGTTCGGCAGTCACGATACCAACCGCATCGGGTCCTACATCGTCAACCGAACCCTGGGCAACTTCCGCGACTGGGGCAAGTGGTTCCAGATGTCGCAGCCGATCAACAATCCCGAATTCAGCGTACGTAAACCGAATGCATCGGAACTGCAGCTGCAGAAGCTGTTCGTGGTACTGCAGATGACCTACGTCGGCGCTCCGATGGTGTATTACGGCGATGAAGTGGGCATGTGGGGCGGTAATGATCCGGACGACCGCAAGCCGATGATCTGGCCGGATATCGTCTATGAAAAAGAACGCGCGCTGCCCCGGCAGACCCTGCGTCCGGAATCCGAGGCCGATACGGTGGTGCAGAATCTGGAATTGCACGCCTTTTACAGAAAGATGATCGGCATCCGCAACGCCCATCCGGCCCTGCAAATCGGCGCATACCGGACATTGCTGGCCGACAACGGCGATGAGGTGTTCGCCTATGAACGGCAGGCCGGCGGTGAAACGCTGTGGGTGATCCTGAATAATTCAGCCAGTCAACGCAGCGTACGCCTGCCGCGCGGGAACTTCGATGAATTCGAGGATCTGCTGAATGACCGCACCTATGCGGGCCAGCGCCCAGAGGTGGAGTTCACCGTGCCTGCCAAGCAGGCAGCGGTCTTGCGCGCCAATCGGATTCCATTGAATGGCGGACCGGTGAAAAAATAAACGGGCGGCGCATTCCGAAAGGCCCGGATCGCGCCGCTCAGATTTTCGATTTGTCGAGTGGCCGCTCCCGGTGCATCAGCGTCCATTCGGCATGCTCGGCCAATGCGGCCTCACCCAGCGTGCGAAGGATGCGACGCCGTTCTTCATCGGAACGGCTGCTGTCGAGGCGGCGTTTGGCGGCATTGAAAATGCGTGCCATGAAGCGGTACTGCTTGATCAGTTCCTTGTCGGCTTTCTTGTAGGCATAGGCTTCATGCACCGCCGCGGTCACCGAGAGCAGGCCCATGGTGGCGACCATCACATTCTGCGCCAGTCCGTCAATGGCGCGGGCGAATACCGCCAGCACGACGCTGATGCCGATGCCGATCCAAAGGCAGGAAGCCGCCAGCCATTCGTTACGGCGGTGGTGGCGCACCCTTTTTTCGGAGGTCGCCGAGTAGTAGGCCAGTTGACCGGGGGATTCCGTATTGCCGATCCATTCCCGGATCACGGTCTCGATTCCGTCGCATTTGGGATCCAGCGGCTTCAGCATGCCTTCCAGGCTGGCAGTGCGCATCACATTGCGGATCCAACCCAATTCCACATCCTGTTTCTGAAGGAAGTTGTCGTGGGCGAAGGCCAGCCTTCCGGTATCGACTATTCCGGCGCGCCGCCAATAGGACTGCACGCGCAGACCTTCGGCCAGTGCACGGTAGTCGATGTATTGCCGGTGCCATTCACGGCGTTTGGCCACGCTATTGATGCCGATGCCGGCCAGAAAGAACAGCAGGAAAAGGTAAATCATCACATCCTTGGCCATGATGTCCGAATACATGATGAAGGCATAGCCCATCAGGGCTGCAAGGATGTAGGTGATCAGCAAAATGCGGCTGACGCGCCGCCGGTAGGTCGTCGCGAGCCAATCGGCGCCGCTGAAATAGCAACCAATCGGACAGTCGGTATCTCCCAGGCTTCCGGCTTTCAGGATGTCTTCGCGGTATTGTTTGCAATCGTGCTGGTATTCGATTTGCCGACGGAACATGGTGTTGAAGGAGTCCGGGATGCTTTCGGATGGCTGTGCATCATCGCCCGAGATCAGCCAGCGGCATTCCCCGTCGATGTCGGTCTCACTGCTCTGGCGTCCGGCCGGAATGTGATACACCAGTGACTCTTCGTCCAGTCCGAGATTGCCAATGGCGGCCTGCCGGCGGTCGATGGTGCCTGGCAGTGTTCCGTGTAGATGGTATTCAACCACCTGAGCTGTTCCGCCGAAGTGACCGTTTTCGGAGCCGTCCCAGAGTGCCAGCAGGATATGGCAATGGCTAGAGGTGAACATTCCTGCATGGGCATATTGCCTGTTACGGGCGTAACCATCATGACGGATGTCATCCGGACTTCGAGCATCCTGCAATGCAAGTTCAAGGCATGCGCTTTGAGCCAGCTGTCGGTCGAATTCAGTCAGTTCGGAAGGGTCGTCGAAGTCACTACGGTAGAGCGTTGCCGGAACCGGCAGCGCGGCAATCACCCTGATGCCCATTTCGAGCGCGATGCCGGCTACCAGTTGATCTGCTCCTGCCGCCAACGGGCATAAGACCGTCAGCGGCAACTCCGGATAATCGTGCCGCAGTAGGTCGAACAGGTCATGGACCTGCCTTTTCAGACGCGGAATTTCCGTCTCTCGCAGATTCCGATGGCCGGTCACGCCAATGACAAGGCCCGCAGTCTCCATAGGTTGATGTGTGTCTGCCATGATCGGATATTATTGGTTCACAATCCGGGGATCGCATTTCAGAGTTTCACCGGTCTGCTTGTTCCGTAGGTTAATCTGGTAATAGACATCCGCCGGGCCGGTGTTGGCATTGAAGATGTTGAGCACATTGGCGTTACCACCGGCCGTTTCTCTGATCTGATCCGAGCCCGGGCCCGTGAATGTTGTCGGTTCGAAAGCCATGTCGTCCCCATATAAAAGCTCGATCTGGATTTTCTTGCCGCCTGTTTTCTGCATGACCTCGACGTTGCCGTAGCCATCCGTACCGCCGCTGAACTGGCAACCATTGATGTTGAGCTCGACTCTGAAGTCCGGTGCATTGCCATCCTGTGCTGAGGTGCTGCTCGACACGGCAGCCATCGCCAAAGCGAGGACGACGATTTGTGTTTGACTGATTCGCATGTGTTGTCCTTGAGGTTTTGGGAGGATTCGCAGGTCTGGGATGGCAGGGAATGAGCGGATCGCCGAAGGACGTTCCGCCCAGGCCGGTCTTATTTATTGACGATTCGCGGATCGCAGAGCACATCGGGGCCGCCATTGGAATCACCGACGATGACCGTGTATTTGACATCGGCCGGCGACTCACAGCTGTCATCGATATCGACACGGCGCTCATTGCCTTTGATGTCGAAGCTGAAATTTTCCATACCACTGCCTTGGAACCGGACATCTTTCAGAAAATAATTTGCAGCGGCATTCAGCGTGATGTGGATTTTCGACGGACCCTGGCCGACTCCATTCTCGACATTGCCATTGCCTTTGTTGCCGCCGGAATACTGATAGTTGCCATTCTGCACGGATAATGAAACCTGTTGGTCTGAGTTGGGCATGTTAATTCTCTTTGGAGGGGTTGGGGGGTGGAACGGATGAAGTGGGCAAACCGGCCGGGATGAGGTCTGGACCGTAACGGGGGTCCTTGAAGCCTGCTTTTGCCAGTTCGGCCCGGGATTCTGCCGCTTTGGCGGACTGTCCGAGGCCGACGGCGAGCTGATGCCGAACCGGCGTGAAATCGAAAATGCGTATGGTCTGGCCGTCCAGCAGATCGGCGGTCGAATTCCATGTCTTGAGCGCCGTCGCGGATTGACCATCGGCCATCTGCGCTGAACCGAGCAAAGCCGACGACTTGGCAAGTTCGGCAATGAGCAACGGTGATTTATCGGATCCTTCGAGCAGCTTTACGATCAGGCTACGGCTGGCTTCGGCAGATACGATGGCTCCGGGCGTATTGCCATCCTGCAGTGTGCGCAGGGCATTTTCGCGGAGCATCCCGGCCAGAATAGTCCGGTTCTTGGCATTTGAGGGGTCTATGG
>JBEAYK010000046.1:0-6780 GCA_041159305.1 Pseudomonadota bacterium | reverse complement strand
CGGGGGCGCTGCTGCCATCGCTCTGCATACGCTGCAATGCCTGCTTGACTGACTTGGCTACGGCAACGGTATTGGCATCACCCTCCTTGTACAGGGCCAGCTCAATGGCTTCACGGCCGCCGACGCGGATGATGGCCTGCCGCTCCTTGTAACCCTGGGTGACGGTCGCGACGTCTTTCAGCTTGACCGGAATTCCGAAGGCGGTGTTGGCCACCAGCATATCGGCCATGGTATCGAGATCGGCGAACTGGTTGACCGTGCGCACCAGATAGCGCTCGCTGCCCTCTTCGATGCGGCCAGCGGAAATATTGATGTTTTCCTGACGCAGGCGGTTGATGACGGTTTCAACCGACAGGTTCAGCTGAGAAAGGCGCTCATTATCAATGGCCACCTGGATTTCATCTTCGAGACCACCGGCGACCTTGACTGCAGCAACGCCGTCCACCGGCTCGAGACGCTTTTTCAAATCTTCTTCGGCAAACCGGCGTAACTGGATCAGCTGGGCTTGGCGGCTGCCGCTGACTTTTTCCGGAAGCACCAGGCCGAGGCGCATGATCGGCTCGGTGCTCGGATTGAAACGGAGTACGACCGGTGATTTGGCCTCCAAAGGCAGGCGCAGCAGCTCGAGCTTGTCACGCACCTCAAGTCCTGCCTGGTCCATATCGGTGCCCCAGGCGAACTCCAGCACGACATCGCTCTGTCCGGTACGCGAAACCGACTTGATTTTGCGAAGGTTCTTGACCACGCCGAGGGATTCTTCCAGCGGCTCGCTGATCAGTGTCTCGATTTCAGCAGGCGCCGCACCCGTATATTCGGTGCGGACGGTCAGCGTGGGATAACTGAGATCCGGCAGCAGATTGACCTTCAGACTGCCGAGGGCGATGAGGCCGAACAGCACGAAGGTGAACGTGACCATCGCGACGGTAACCCGCCGCCGTGTCGAGAACTCAACCAGACTCATTGGGCGGCATCCGCTTTTTTGTCGTCTTTTTTCGGTTGTGCCACGGTCTTGCCGTCAATCGCAATCACGGCCACTGCAGCGCCGTCACGGACGGCGACTTTGCCGGCGGTGATGATGCGGTCACCGGCCTTCAAACCTGAAACGACTTCGGCGATTTCACCGTTGCTGTAACCGATTTTGACCGGAGCCCGAAGCGCTTTCCCTGAGCGGGCCACGTAAACGGCCGGATCGGTTTCGTCTTCCAGCAATGCAGTCCGTGGAATGGTCAGTACGTTTTCACGGCGGTCATAAATGATTTCGAAACGGCCGAACATCCCGGGGCGCAGGATCTGCTTGCCATCGAAGGCGCAGGTGACACGGAAAGTACCGCTGCCGGCTTCCATGACCGGACTGACCCGGTCGACCCGGCCTTCGAAAGCCTGTCCGGGCACGGCATCGACGATCATGCGGACCGGCATCCCGGATTTGATCAACGCCAACTCACGCTCGGGTACATTCATTACCGCTTCGAGATACTGGGTGTTGACGATGCGGAACACCGGGGCGTTCAGCGTCACCAGGTTACCCTGCTTTACCATGCGTTGCGCGATGACGCCGGATATCGGTGCCGTGACATTGGTATAGGACAGTTCCAGACGGGCCAGATTCAGACTGGCCTTGGCCGATTCCAGATCGAAGCGGATCTGGTCATGGGCTTCTGCAGAGATCAGGTTCTGTTTACGCAGCTCCTGGGCGCGGGCGAAATTGTTACTGAGCTTGTTTACGGTAGCCTGCGAACGCTGGACTTCCAATTGTGCCCGGGCGGGATCGATGCGGGCCAGCACTTGCCCCTGACGGACGGAATCGCCCTCTTCGGCCAGCTGAGCCACCATGACGCCGGAGCTCTTGGCAACCACTTGCGCCTCGTTCGGCGCCTCAAGATTGGCGGTACCGGCATAACTTGCGTTGATGCTCTGGCTGGACACAGTCACTACCTCGACCGGTACGGCTTCGGGCGCCTTGGGCGCTCCGTCCTTGCCGTCCTTGCCCTGCTCGGCACCATTTGCGGCTTTGCCTTTGTCGGCACCATCGGGCTTGCCGCCACAGGCGGCCAAGGCCAGAGCGATGGCCAACATGAGGGTCGCATTTTTTACGTGTTTGTAGGAAGGATGCATGGGCTTACCGGTTACCATAACAGGGGAAATTAGTGGAAATGGTAACGGGAATAGCGCCCCTGTGTACCTGCCTAAAGTCATACATACTTGCCTGATTCCGGTGAATTTTAGGTATAATTGGCGGACTTTAACCCAATTCGGCATTTTGCTATGACCAAAACGTCCCTCTTCATCGGTTTAGCGCTGGCCTTGGCCGGTAGCACCTGCCTGGCCAAAGGCGATGCCCAGAAAGGCAAGGCCTTGGCTTATACCTGCACCGGCTGCCACGGCATTCCGGAATACAAGAATGCCTATCCAAGCTACCATGTACCGAAAATCGCAGGACAGAACGAAGCCTACATCGTCAGTGCACTGAATGCCTACGCGAAAGGTGAGCGTAATCATCCGACCATGGGCGCGCAGGCCAAAAGCTTCAGCGCCCAGGACATCGCCGACATCGCCGCCTATGTTTCCGCGCTGAAAACGGCTAAATAAAGGATCCCCACGATGAAGACCAACACCCTCCTCGCTCTCGCGCTGTTCTGCCTCGCCGGCCAAGCCGCCGCCATCGGCGTCAAAGGTGATGCCGCCGCCGGCAAACAGAAAGCCACCGCCTGCGCAGCATGTCATGGCGCCGACGGCAACAAAACACTCGACAATACCTATCCGAAGCTGGCCGGGCAATATCCGGATTACCTGCTGAAGGCCTTGAAGGAATATAAGTCCGGTAAACGCGTCAACGCGGTCATGGCCGGTCAAGTCCAGGTGCTGACCGATGCCGACATGGCCAATCTGGCGGTTTACTATGGATCTTTGAAAGGCCAGATGGGCGTCGTCAAATAATTCCCGTTCTGCTGCTAGAAGCAAAAAAGCGGGCTAATGCCCGCTTTTTTCATTTCAGGGTTTCGCCTGGGGTTTTAGGCATTCTTGCTCATAGAGGCTACGCGTGCGCCGCCATTCACTTTGGGTTTTTGCAGAGACAATCAAATCCCACCATGCCCGGCATTGCTTCTCCTCCAGCGGACTCAGCGTATCGGGATCATCCCGGGCAACGAAATAACCATCATCATTGGCCGTAAATCCGCACCCGCCGGTCGCCGCAAGCACCATCAACTTACATTGCAGATGCGCGCCCGGCCTTCCGGGAATGGGTATTTTTACCGTTGCCGTGGTTTTTTCGACAGCCGTTTCCAATAGTCGGGTAAGCCGGGGTTTGTCGCCCTGCCAGGCGGCATCGAATCGTGTTGAACGATAATCCAAGACCACGGGGCGCTTGAGCAATTCATCCATGTCGTCCAAGCCGTCACGCTGGATATCGAACTGCCGTGATTGTCCGTTTTTCAGGAATTCATCCTTGGCTGCCTGCGGAATCCAGACCCGTCCCTCGCCGTCAACAATTCTCAGAGTCGCATTCTCACTGGCCGCAGCAGGTGATTTGACTGGCTCGCTGGGCTTGAATGCCGATGATGCTGATTCTTCCGGGGATGGGCGATACTGATTCGAAACCCTCTCGCGGGGCAAGGCCGGCACAACCGGGGGCTTGCGTGTAACGAATTCAACCACCGTGCGTGTCTGCCAATCCTGCTTCTTGATCCCGTAACGCGTGGTGGCGTCAAGCCAGAACAAAAATCCGATATGTCCGGCGAGAATCAGGCCGAACAGCAGAGCTCGTGCAATCAACGTGGAATGAACGGCGCCGAACCGGAGCTATGGTCGGTCGCATCACGGACGGCGCTGATCTGAGGGATCTTTGCCATCATGGTTTTTTCGATGCCTTGTTTGAGGGTGACGTCCGCCATGCCACAGCCATGGCAGCCACCGCCAAAACGCAGGTAGACGACATTATCGGCATCGATGGAATCCAGACTGACCTTGCCCTTGTGGGAGGCCAGCTGCGGATTGATTTCGGATTCAATCAGCCACATGACCTGTTCGGCCAGCGAGCTTTCGGCATCCGGCGCCTTGCCCTTGATGTTGGGGGCGCGGATGGTCAGTTGACTGCCGGTCGCTGTTGCACTGATATCAATGTGGGCACCGTCAAGGTATTTGACGCTGGCTGAATCGACATACAGCACGAACCCGGCGCACTCGACCTGCCACTCATCGCCAAGCAGATCACCGGCATCGGCGAACTCGAGCCGGGCATCAGCTGAGGGGGTGCCTGGATTCATCGCGCTGACGCGGATGCCCACGGCATCGCCGCCTTGGCTTTGCAGGAGTTGCCGGAAGTGGTTCTGTGCGGATTCGGTGATTTCAATCATGCCGTCATTTTACCTTAAACTAGTGAAACCCCCATGAATGGAACGATGATGGATACGCCTCTGATGCAACAGCATTGCCGCCCGCTAAGCGGTTCGGAAAACCGGCTTGATGCCCATCAGGCGGAAACGCTGATGGCCCTGCTCAAGGGCTGGCAGCTGACCGAACATGGACAGGCGCTTTTCAAAATCGTTCCCTTCGAGAACTATCATCAGACCATGGCGTTCGTGAACGCATTGGCATTTATCGCCCACCGCGAAGACCACCACCCGGATCTGTGCGTGCATTACAACCGTTGTGAAATCCGGTTTTCCACGCACGATGTCGGCGGTTTGAGTCTGAACGACTTCATTTGTGCCGCAAAAACCGACGCCCTACTCGTCCGCTAAGCGGTCCAATACGGCATTAAGCTCGGGCGCCAGCGGTGCGTTCAGCGTGTAAGGCGATTGTCCGTCGTTCAATACGAACTGCATGGATGCCGCATGCAGGAACAGGCGTTTGAGTCCGTAGTTTGTGGCCAATTTCTTGTTGGCGTCCTTGTCCCCGTATTTTTCATCACCGGCCACTGGGTGCCCGATGTGCGCGGCATGTACGCGAATCTGATGGGTGCGGCCTGTTTCAATGCGGATTTTGCAGAAACTGTGGCCACCCCGCCGCTCGAGCAAAGTGAAATGGCTGGTGGAAGCCTTGCCGGCCGGATCGACCCGGACCATGCGCTCGCCACCGCGGATGACCGATTTCTGCAAAGGGGCATTCACTGTCATGGTGCCATTCGGCATTTTTCCCACGAGCAAGGCTAAATATTGCTTTTCTGGCCCTTCTTCTTCATCATCGCCACGCATCAATGCCTGTAATTGCAGCAGGGCTGAGCGTTTTTTCGCCAAAACCAGCACCCCGGAGGTATCGCGGTCCAATCGGTGAACCAGTTCGAGCGGCTCATTCGGACGCAATGCCCGGAGCCCCTCGATGACCCCGAAAGACACCCCGCTGCCGCCATGGGTGGCAATGCCGGAGGGCTTATTCAGGACCAACAAGGATTTGTCCTCGAAAACGATACTGGCCGCCAGGCGTTCGAGCATGGACTTGGGCGGAGCACGGTCAGGATCAGCCTGGTCAATCTTGACCGGCGGGATACGGACTTCGTCTTCTGCCTCCAGTCGGCTGTCTGGCTTGGCCCGTTTGCCATTGATCCGCACTTGACCATCACGGATGATCTTGTAAATCAGGCTCCTGGGGGCTCCCTTGAGCTGCCCGAGCAGGAAATTATCCAGACGCTGCCCGGCCCTGTCGTCCGGGACTTTGACCATTTTCACGCCCGGATTCAAGGAAACTCTGTTCATTTTCGTTCCATCTGTTAAACTAGGCGGGCAAGTAAGATGTTGATTTCACTTGTTGCCGGCCGAAAGCCAGTGCCTAGTGTATCCCAATAAGCGCCCCACACTCCCAGGGAGTGACCATGTAAAGCGCTTGGCGGGCTTCATCAAACCTGCATATAGTCCGAACGACGCTCGGCGTGGTTTGGCCCCTTTAACGAAACAACAGATTTGCGCTCCCGTAAGTTCGCTTATGGTCTGGTAGCGCTGAACAATTCGGAAGTGCCTTGAAAGCATGCCGAACTCGGCGATCCTTACGGTAGAGCGCGTGAGGATATTACAATGAAACGTATGTTGATCAATGCCACGCAGGCTGAAGAACTGCGCGTGGCAATTGTGGATGGGCAGCAGCTTTACGATATCGATATCGAGCAACCCGCCAAAGAACAGAAGAAATCCAACATCTACAAGGGCCGTATCGTGCGGCTGGAGCCGTCCCTCGAGGCGGCATTCGTGGATTACGGCGGCCCCCGCCACGGCTTCCTGCCGCTGAAGGAAATCTCCCGCGACTATTTCGTGCCAGGCGTCGACCCGAACAAGGCCGGCATGAAGGAATACCTGCGCGAGGGCCAGGAAGTCGTCGTTCAGGTTGATAAGGAAGAACGCGGCAACAAAGGCGCCGCGCTGACCACCTACATCTCGCTGGCCGGCCGTTACATGGTGCTGATGCCGAACTCGCCGACCGCAGGCGGCGTTTCCCGCCGCATCGAAGGCGATGACCGGCAGGCCCTGAAGCAGACCATGGACGCCCTGAACATTCCGGACGACATGGGCGTGATTATTCGCACTGCCGGCATGGGCCGCGATGCCGATGAACTGCAGTGGGATCTCGACTACCTGATCCAGGTCTGGAAGGCCATCAGCCAGGCCGCACTGTCCAAGCCCTCGCCCTTCCTGATTTACCAGGAATCGCGTCTGATCATCCGCGCCCTGCGCGATTACATGCGTCCGGAAATTGGCGAAGTGCTGGTCGACACCGATGAAATCTTCGAACAGGCCCAGGACTTCATGCAGCTGGTGATGCCGCACAACCTGCGCAAGCTGAAGATGTACC
>JBEAYK010000045.1:0-7803 GCA_041159305.1 Pseudomonadota bacterium | reverse complement strand
CCGTGGTATTTGCCGTGCTGGCGGCCTTTCCGATTTTCGACCAGTGGACGCAGAATCTGGTCGATTTCATGTTCGATAATTTCGTGCCGGGTGTTGCCGACAACCTCGAGCAGAGTCTGCGCACTTTCACCGACAGCACCCGGACCCTGCCGGCAAAGGGTGTAATGGCCTTGTTGCTCTCTGTCGGGCTGACCATGTGGAGCGTGGAGAAGGCCTTCAACCGGATTTGGCGGGTGCCGGCGCCAAATTGACGGCCGGATCCCTGTGCGTGGTTTCCCTGTTGGCGCTCAATTCGGCGCTGAGTGTGTACATCAATCTGGCCGATTACACCCCGGGATATCTGGATGGCGTCGGACTGATGCTGGCACCGGTGTTGATTGAATTCATCGGGTTCAGTGCCGCCTACTGGCTGATACCGCACCGTTCGGTTCCTCTGCGCTATGCGCTGACCGGCGGCATCATCGCCACGGTTCTGTTCGAATTGCTGAAATGGCTTTTCGCGATTTACCTTCAGTCCGTTTCATTCCGGCATATCTACGGTGCCATGGCCGTGGTGCCCATCACCCTGGTCTGGCTCTATGCGGTGTGGCTGGTTGTCTTGTTCGGTGCCTCCTTGACCGCATCCCTGGCCTCATTCCGCTACCGGCCCAAAGCCGTTCGGGCCGCCAAAGGGCTCGATTTTTACTGGGTTCTGCGCCTGGTCGCCCGTTTCCAGCAAGCCCGTACCCAACGAACCCATCTGCCATTCAACAGCCTGGCCTTGCTGGAGCCCAATATCGCCGAGCCGATGATGCGCAGTTATTTGGCCGGTCTTGCCGGCATGGGATTGATTGAGAGCGACAGCCATGACCATTGGTGGCTCAGTGGTTCATTATCCGAACATACCCTGAAAGACCTGCATCAGGGTCTCGGTCTGCGAATTCCAGTGGAAGACATCGGCCTCCCTTCGCAGGGCGATGACATCGATGCGCTTATACTGCCGATAATCGAAGTTCTGCGCGGGTCCCTGAAAGCGCCACTCGAACGCCCTTTGTCCCTTTGTTTTCCCGAGGTTTCCGCACCATGATCCAAAAATCCCTTTTTGTGGCGCTGCTGGTCCTCGTTCTGGCCGCCTGCAGCGACAGACCCGCTGCATCCCCGGAAGCGGCGTTCGTGGCCTCTAAACAGACGCCTGCGCTAACCGTGGAAACTTTCCAAGGCGGCAAATTCGATCTAGCCGAACACCGTGGCAAATGGGTGGTGGTGAATTTCTGGGCGACCTGGTGCGCCCCTTGTCTCAAGGAAATTCCGGATTTCAACGCATTCGCCAAGTCCCGGAAGGATGTGCAGTTCATCGGCTTGGCTTATGAGGAAATCGAGGCAGCCGACATGTCCGCATTTCTCAAAGAGCATCCGATCGATTATCCGTTCGCCATCATCGATGTCTACAATCCGCCGGAGCACTTTGAAACACCGCGTGGCCTGCCGATGACCGTTCTGATTGCGCCCGGAGGGAAGGTGGTCAAGACCTTCCTCGGTCCGGTGACTTCGGCGGATCTGGCCGAAATTATCGGGCCGCCCGCTATTTAATAATTGGCTTTGATCGGTTTTGGCGGGACGCGGTATTGTTCCTTGCGCGGCTTTCCTGATAGCGGTTTCCATTCCGGGGTGATGACTTTCACCGAATCATCCGGAAAGTTTGCGATGAAATGCCGGATCAGGTTCAGGCGTCCGAGCTTCTGACTGTTGAAATCGACCAGTGTCCATGGCGCATGTTTGGTGTGCGTTGCTTCCAGCATGGTTTCACGTGCGGCAGTGTAGTCATCGTACTTGGCGCGGGAGAGGATATCTACCGGCGACAGCTTCCACTGTTTGAGTGGATCATCAAGGCGCTCACGGAAGCGTTTCTCCTGCTCGTCCTGATCGACGGTGAGCCAGTATTTGAACAGCAGGATGCCGTCGTCCACCAGCATTTTTTCCAGAACCGGCACCTGCTTGAGGAAATCTTTGGTCTGTTGTGGCGTGCAAAACCCCATCACCTTCTCGACCCCGGCCCGGTTGTACCAACTGCGGTCGAAGAACACGAACTCCCCGGCCGCAGGCAAGTGCGCCAGATACCGCTGGAAATACCACTGACTTGCCTCTGATTCCGTTGGCTTGCCCAGCGCCACGGTCCGGCACGAGCGGCTGTTCATATGGGCCTTGATGGCGGCGATTACGCCACCCTTGCCTGCGGTGTCGCGGCCTTCGACCAGAACCACCACGCGCTTGCCGTTTTTCTGGACCCAGTGCGTGATGCGGTTGAGTTCGATCTGGAGCTTGGCCAATTCGGTTTCGTATTCTTTTTTCCCGATTTTCTTGGACATGCGGCCTCCTGGGCTCAGCGTTCGTGCAGTCGCGGTTTCAATGTTGCCAGATTACAGGGCTTGGTGGCATGGTTCAATTGATGGCGGAGGATCTCGTTCCAGGCCAAACGACAGGCTCCGGTTGATCCGGGCAGACAGAAGATGAATACGCCGTTGGCCAGGCCGGCCAAGGCCCGCGATTGCAGGCTGGAGGTGCCGATATCGGCATAGCTCAGCTGGCGGAACAGTTCGCCGAAGCCCGGCATTTCCTTGTCGAGCAGAGGCTGAACCGCCTCGGGCGTGCTGTCACGTCCGGTAAAGCCGGTGCCGCCGGTACACAGAATGCCGTCCACTGCAGGGTCGGCAATCCACTGCGAGAGCAGGGCGCGGATGCGGTACTTGTCATCAGGCAGCAGGCCTCGCGCGTACAGGTGGTGGCCGTCTGCCTGCAGTGCTTCGCACAGGAATGAACCGGAGGCGTCGTCGGTTTCGGTCCGGCTGTCGCTGACGGTAAGTACGCACAGATGGAGTCCGGTTGTCATGGATTGCCCTCGGTCAGTAGTTTCAGTTCGTCGGCCTGGTTTTCCACCGTCAGCCGTTCGATCAGATCATCAAGGTCGCCGGCAATGATTTCAGGCAACCGGTAGAGAGTCAGCCCTTCTACGCGGTGATCGGTAATACGGCCCTGCGGAAAATTATAGGTGCGTATGCGTTGGCTCCGGTCGCCGCTGCCGACCTGCAGTCGCCGCGACTCGGCCTGAGCCGCATTCTGTTTTGCCCGTTGTTCATCGAGCAGACGCGCCTTCAGCAGGCTCATGGCGCGGGCGCGGTTCTTGTGCTGGCTGCGCTCATCCTGGCATTCGACCACGAGACCGGTTGGCAAATGGGTGATGCGAATAGCCGAATCGGTTTTGTTGACATGCTGGCCGCCGGCACCGGAGGCCCGGAAGGTGTCAGTACGGATATCACCCGGCGGGATATCGATATCTGCGACTTCGTCCATCTCCGGGAGGATGGCAACGGTTGCTGCCGAGGTGTGGATGCGCCCCTGGGTTTCCGTATCGGGTACGCGTTGCACGCGGTGCGTGCCCGATTCGAATTTGAATTTCGAGAACGCGCCTTTGCCCTCGATGCGCGCAATGATTTCCCGGTAACCGCCATGTTCGCCCGGATTGCTCGACAGAATTTCCAGCGGCCAGCGTTTGCGTTCGGCGTAGCGCGCATACATGCGGAACAGGTCCCCGGCGAAAATCGCGGCCTCGTCACCGCCGGTGCCGGCGCGGATCTCAAGAAACAGATTGGCCTCGTCACGCGTGTCGGCCGGAATCAGCAGCAACCCGAGCTGCGATTCGAGATGCTGCATGTCCGCTTTAAGACGGGGAATTTCTTCCTCGGCAAGATCGCGCATCTCCGGGTCCGATCGCCAGGCTTCCGCCTGTTCAAGATCACGTCTTGCCTGATCATAGGCGCTCAGTCCGGAAGTCACCGGATCCAGCTGCGCATATTCCTGGGAGAGTTCACGGAAACGGGTATTGCTGCCGATGACAGCCGGATCCGACAATAAGCGCCCGACTTCCTCGTGCCGTTCCGCCAGATGTTCGAGTTTACGCAGCAGTTTAGGGCTGAGCATCGGAGTCGAGCTGGAATATCTGTTCGGCGGCACGCATCAGAGCGGTATCGCCGTCACGTGCCGCCTGTTTCAAAACTGCCGTGGGGGCATGCAGGAATTTGTTGCTGAGCTGGTTGGCCAGCATTTCAAGAACCGCATCGGCGTCTTCGCCGCGGGACAGCGCCTGTCGCGCTTTTTCCAGCTGCAGGTCGCGCTCGTGTTCGGCGCGTTGGCGAAGCTTCAGCAGGCCCCCCTGGTGTTCCATGGCTTTCATTTCCGCAAAGAAATGCTCGGCATGCAGAGAGATGAGCGCTTCCGCTTCCACCGCGGCCTGTTGACGGAATGCGCGGCCTTCTTCAAGCACATGGTCGAGGTCATCCACCGTGTACAGGTAGACATCGTCCAGATCCGCGGCTTCGGGTGCGATGTCACGCGGCACGGCCAGATCGATCAACAGCATCGGTTTATGGCGGCGCTGGGTGATGGCGGCGGCGATGTCGTCGGCGTGCAGCACCGCCACCGGGCTCGCGGTGGCGCTGATGACGATATCCGCCTCGGCCAGATGTTTGGCGGCATCCGACAAAGGCAGTGCGTACGCCGAGAAGCGGGAGGCGAGGGCCTGCGCGTGCTCCAGCGTCCGGTTCGCGATGACCATGCGTTTCACATTCGCCTGTGCCAGATGCTGTGCCGCCAGTTCGATGGTCTCGCCGGCGCCGATCAGCATCACGCTGGATTGGTCCAGTTGACTGAACAGTTGCCGGGCCAATTTCACGCTGGCATAGGCGACGGACACCGGGTGTGCGCCGATGCGGGTCTCGGTCCGGATGCGTTTGGCAGTGGCGAAGGTCTGCTGGAACAGACGGTCGAGCAGGCCGTGCACGCTCTGTTGCTGACGGGCGATGGACCAGGCCTGTTTGACCTGCCCGAGGATCTGCGGCTCGCCCATGATGAGGGAGTCGAGACCGGATGCCACCCTGAACAGATGCCTTACCGCCTGTTCGTCCTGATGCTGATAGAGGTAGTGGCTGAGGGTCTCGGGCGCGATGCCGTGATGTTCGGCCAACCAGCGCGCCAGCGCCGGTTCATGTTCAGGGGCGATATGGCTGTAGATTTCAGTCCGGTTGCAGGTGCTGAGTAATACGACCTGTTCGACACCGGGCACTTGCATCAGGGCCGCAAGTGCCTGGCTTTGCTGGCTATCCGACACGCTCACGCGCTCGCGCAGGTCAACCGGCGCGGTCTGGTGATTCAAGCCAAGGACAAACAGGGACATAGTGGGGCTCAGGCAATGACGGTTTATTTTAGCCTGTGTACACTGTGTTGTATGCGTCCAATTGCCTTCAGCGCCGTGTTTGCCGTATTGTCGGCACTTTCCCCTTCAGCCGGGCGCGCCGATATGCCCGCGCTGCCGGCCGAGCGGCTGGAGGCCTTGCTGCAAAGCGAGTTCCAGTTCCAGTCCGGACAGTTCAATCAGGCCTTTTCCTATTATCGATTGCAAGCCCCCGCGCAGCTCAGTGCCGACGAGCTCCTGCGCGGCAGTCAGTTGGCGACCGTGCTGGGCGAAACGGCGTGGCTGGCCAAATTAGACGGCGCGCCAGCCCTGGCTGAGGCCACCCAGATCGATCTTATCCGGCAACGCTTTGAAAGAGCGCTGCAGGCGGGCCGAAGCGATTCGGCGCAACAGGCCTGGCAGGCACTGCTCCGGCATTCGGATGAGCGTGGCCTCTACGCATCCCGTGCAGTCGCCGAAACCCATGCTGCCCGCCATCAGGCGGTACTCTCTGCGGCGTTGGCCATCTATGCAGACCGTCCGGATTTGACTCCGGCAGAACGATTCGAACTGTTCCAGTTCGCCTACCAATGGCGGCTGGAGGAGTTGGCGGACCGATTGCAAGACGGGCTGCCGCCCAAAAGTACAGAAGCATCTCTGGCCGCTACTCTCCGGGAGTGCGTTGACGGTGCGGCCGATGCCTGCAAGCGCCGTCTGCAGCGGCTCGATCCATTGGATTTGACTGAGTGGCAACGACGCAGTGTTCTGGTGCTGGCACAGCAGGCCGGAGATGCGGAACAGAACCGGCGATGGCTAGAAGCCTTGCCGCAGGATGGCGGCACCTATTACCAGCGGATTGTTTTACTCGGCCGTGCCATGGATGACGCGAAGGCACGCGAATTGTTGGCCCAGATCCGCAAAGATGCCGCTTTGGACGATTTTCAGCGCCCGGTGCTGCTGGGCTCACTCAGTGAACTTCTGAAAGACTGGCCGGAGGCGGAAACCAATTACCGCGAGGCCTTGACGGCCGGTGTGCCGACCACCGCCAGCGTCCGCTTGGCGGTGGTGCTGTTCCGACAAGGGAAACGGGAAGCGGCATTCGCACAATTACAGACGGTTGCAGCAGATACCGGTTTATCCGATGAAATCCGCCGCGACGCCTTCCAGACTGAAGTCCAGTTCCACCGCATTCTGCGCAGTGATGAACGTGATGACGAGGTGCTCAATGCCGTATACCGTCGCGGGCTTGCGCTTTGGCCGCAGGCCAATCCATTGCGTTATCAGTACGCCATGCGTCTATTCGGACAGGAGCGGGTCGACTCCGCCATGTCGGAATTGCAGACCATTCTGAAAGCAGCACCCGCGGACGCCGATGCCCTCAATGCCTATGGCTTCACACTGGCCAAGGAGTTGAATAAGCCACGTGCCGCTTATAAACCGCTTGCCCAGGCATTTCTTCTGTCGCCCGAACAGCCTGAAATCCTCGACAGCTTTGGCTATGTCCTGTTCCGTCTGGGCAGGGACAAGGAGGCGCTGATCCACCTGCAGAAAGCCTGGCGGCTGACGCCATCAGCCGTTACTGCCGGCCATCTGGCCCAGGTTTTTCTGCGTATCGGCGACCGTCAGCAGGCACAAGACTACCTTGAAAAGGGTCTCCAGCTGGATGCTTCGGAAGTCGAATTACTGGCGCTGCAGTTGCTGCTTCTGGCTGGCTGTACGTCCGTTGTCAGTCGTCCGGATCCTGTCCGAAGTGAGGCGGCGCGTGAGGAATATCTGACTGCGAATGCCAACTGGGCCTTTACCGGCCGTCTGGCTTACGCCCATGCCGGAAAAGGCGGTTCGGCTCGCATCCAATGGCGTCAGACCGGCGAAACCTCGGATGTCCGGGTGACCGGGCCGTTGGCCATGGGGTCAGCCCATCTGCGCGTTGATGCGAATCAGGCCCAGATCTTGGATGCGGGTGGCCAGTCGCTGAAATCCGGGCCGTCCGAGGCGCTTCTGGCTGAGCTGCTGCAGGTGCCGGCACCGTTGCCGCCATTGCCTGAGGGCTTGCGGGCATTTTGGCCGGAAAAGCCGGAATGGAATGCTTCCGCATCCACCGGGTCGGTGCGTATCGCCGACTGGTCCTGGCGCTATGCCGACTGGCGCCATGAACCCGTGCGCTTGCCGGGCATGATCATCATTGAACGTGGCCAGACCCGTCTTCGGCTGGTGATTGACCAGTGGCAGGAGCTGCCCCGTGACTGAACCCGGCTGGAGTTCCTGGCCGGCACCGGCCAAAATCAACCTGTTTTTGCGCATCACCGGCCGCCGCAGCGACGGCTACCATTGCCTGCAAACCGTGTTCCAGCTACTTGACTGGGGGGATACTGTGCGCCTTCGGGTGCGCGCGGACGGCCGAATCAGCCGGCAGGACGTCCCCGGTTATGACGTGCCGGAGACGCAGGACATCACCGTGCGTGCTGCCAAGGCGCTGAAGACTGCCTCGACGCCACCGCAACATCTTGTTGCTGAAATGAACACCATGACCACCCCTGCCGAAACTTTGAACGTCCTGTTCCTGTGTACCCACAACTCGGCCCGCAGCATCCTGGCCGAGG
>JBEAYK010000044.1:0-6808 GCA_041159305.1 Pseudomonadota bacterium | reverse complement strand
CCGGTATTCAATCCGTATTCCGGCCGTTTTGCCGGTTATGCCATCGCCAAGGGCAAACTGACCACCGAGCTGCACTACCGCATCAACGACAAGAAACTGCAGGCCGACCATCACGTGATCCTCGATCAGCTGACCTGGGGTCAGGCCACCGGCAGCAAGGAAGCGGTGTCCTTGCCGATCCGATTGGCGACGTCCTTGCTGAAGGATAAAAACGGGGTCATTGATCTGAATGTGCCGGTCACCGGTACGCTCGATGATCCGAAATTCCGGATCGGGCCGATTGTCTGGCAGATCATCAAGAACATCGTGGTGAAGGTGGTGACCGCACCGTTCTCGTTCATCGGCGGCCTGTTCGCCGGTGCCGAGGAAGCGCAGTTCATCGATTTCGCCCCCGGCTCGGCCGAGCTCCCGGCAGCGGCCGCCACTAACCTGCCGCAGTTGGCCAAAGCCCTGGTCGACAAGCCCGAGTTGAACCTCGATATTCCCGCCGGCGTGCTGGACGAACTCGACCGCGACGCCCTGGCCGAGCGTAAGATGCAGGCTGCCGCGGCGGCCCAGATCGGCAAGTCGGGCAAAACCCTGCCGCCCTATGCCGAATGGGAACCGAAGCAGCAGCTGGACGCGCTGGAAGCGCTCTACAAGAAGCAGTTCGGCGGCAAGCCCGAGATTCCGAAGCCCGAAGCCGTAGCCGAAGCGGCCGATGACGCCGGCTGGCGGGAAAAACGTGCAGCCAAGAAATCCGTCGAGGTGGACTGGCTGGAAACCCAGCTCATCGCCAAATACCAGCCCAGCGACGCCGAGCTGGCCGCATTGGGCAGCGCCCGCGGCGAAGCTGTTCAGGATGCGCTGCTGAAGGACGGCACCCTTGATCCGACCCGCGTGTTCCTGTCCACCAATGCCCAGCTGAAAGCCCAGGATGGCAAGGTGCGGATGGAACTGCAAATGAAATAAGCGCTGGCTAATGGAGAGGGTAGCCAAAGACAAACTGCTGTCCATCAAAGTAAAGATGCGGGACCGGTCATTTTCTATGATGGCTTTCTGGATGAAGATGCAATTCGTCCAGCCAAAACAACCGTTCACGCACCACGGGGAAGTTTTATGAAACTGACATTATTCAAGCACGTCAAATCGGCGGCACTGGTTTTGCTGGCACTCGCCTGCGCACCGGTCGCCATGGCCCAATCCAGCAAGCCGAACATCCTGGTCATCTGGGGTGACGACATCGGCGGTTTCAACATCAGCGCCTACAACCGGGGCATGATGGGCTACAAGACCCCCAACATCGACAGTATCGCCAACGAAGGCGCGCTGTTCACCGACTGGTACGGCCAGCAGAGCTGCACCGCCGGCCGCGCCGCGTTCGTCACCGGCCAGTCACCGATCCGTACCGGCCTGACCAAAGTCGGTCTGCCGGGCGCACCGGAAGGCTTCAAGCAGGCCGATCCGACCATCGCCACCCTGCTGCGTGCGCAAGGCTACATGACCGGCCAGTTCGGCAAGAACCATCTGGGCGACCGTGACGAAATGCTGCCAAGCAACAACGGCTTCGATGAATTCTTCGGCAACCTCTACCACCTCAACGCCGAAGAAGAGCCGGAAAATGTCGATTATCCGAAGAATCCGGAATTCAAGAAGAAATTCGGTCCGCGTGGCGTGATCCACAGCTTCTCGGATGGCCGCGTCACCGATACCGGCCCGCTGACCAAGAAGCGCATGGAAACCATCGATGAAGAAGTCACCACCAAAGCGCTTGACTTCATGGTGCGTGCCAAGAACGCCAACAAACCGTTCTTCCTGTGGTGGAACTCCACCCGCATGCACATCTTCACCCATCTGAAGGCCGAATCCGACGGCAAGACAGGCCTGGGCATCTATGCCGACGGCATGGTCGAGCACGACGGTCACGTCGGCCAGGTGCTGGCCAAGCTGAAAGAGCTGGGTCTGGAAAACAACACCATCGTAATGTACTCGACCGATAACGGCGCCGAGACCTTCACCTGGCCGGACGGCGGCACCACCATGTTCAAAGGTGAGAAGAACACCAACTGGGAAGGCGGCTACCGCGTACCGACCTTCATCAACTGGCCGGGTGTGATCAAGCCAGGCACCGTGATCAACGACATCGGCGCGCATGAAGATATGCTGCCGACCCTGCTGGCCGCGGCCGGCGACGCCAACGTCACTGCCGATCTGCTGAAAGGTCGCAAAGTCGGCAAGCGCAGCTACAAAGTGCATATCGACGGTTACAACCTCTTGCCGGCGCTGAAGGGCGAAGCCGCCTGGCCGCGCAGGGAGTTCATCTATTGGACCGATGACGGCCAAGTCGCCGCCCTGCGTTACGACGCCTGGAAAATCACCTTCCTTAAGCAGGAAGCCGAAGGTCTTGCTGTTTGGCAGCAGCCCTTTGTGCCGCTGCGTGCGCCGCTAATTACCAATCTGCGCATGGATCCGTTTGAACGTGCCGAAGAAGAGCATGCCATGGGCTATCAGCGTTGGTATATGGAGCGCATGTACACGATCGCTCCGGCGGGCGCCTATGTCGGCAAGTGGCTGCAGAGCTTCCGCGAGTTCCCGCCACGTCAGAAGCCAGGCAGTTTCAATCTTGAGCGCGTCATGGAAGAAGTCAGCAAGCCTCATAAAAACTGACATCAATGTAGTCTGAACAGTGAAACGGGCCGCGTCATGAACAATGCGCGGCCCGTTTTTTGTCTGTACAACAGGGGAATGCCAATGAACATCTTCACCCGCACCTTGGTCGCCTTCACAGTCGCCTTATTGCTCTGCGCGCCGCTGCACGCTGCCGATCCTTTGCCGTCCTGGCAGGACGGGGCCGCCAAAAAATCCATTGTCGATTTCGTCGAGGACACGACCCGTAAGAACAGCCCGGATTTTGTCCCGGTTGCCGAGCGCGTGGCGGTCTTCGATAACGACGGCACGCTCTGGTCGGAACAGCCGATGTATTTCCAGGCGTTCTTCATCTTCGACCGTATCAAGGCACTGGCGCCCGAGCACCCGGAATGGAAAACCAAAGAACCTTTTGCCTCGGTATTGCGTGGCGACATGAAATCCGCCCTTGCCGGCGGCGAGCATGCTCTGATGGAAATGGCGATGGCCACCCATGCAGGCACCACCACGGAGCAGTTTGATGCCATCGTCCGGAATTGGGTGGCCTCCGCCAAGCATCCGAAAACCGGCCGTCTTTATACCGAGATGGTGTATCTGCCGATGCTGGAAGTGCTTCGTTATCTGCGCGCCAATGGCTACCGAACCTACATCGTTTCCGGCGGGGGCATCGAGTTCATGCGCCCCTGGACAGAGGCCGTTTACGGCATTCCGCCCGAGCAGGTCATCGGCAGCAGCATCAAGACCAAATTCGAGATGCGTGACGGCGTACCGGTGTTGGCACGTCTTCCCGAACTCAATTTCATCGATGACAAGGAAGGCAAGCCGGTTGCCATCAATCAGCATATCGGCCGTCGGCCGATTGCGGCTTTCGGCAATTCCGACGGCGACCTGCAGATGCTGCAATGGACCGCTGCCGGCAAAGGCAGGCGCTTCGCGCTGTATGTGCACCATACCGATGCCGACCGTGAATGGGCGTATGACCGTGACTCGCACATCGGCCGTCTCGACAAGGGGCTGGACGAAGCCGCGGCGCGTGGCTGGACGGTTGTCGACATGAAGAAAGATTGGAAGCAGGTCTATCCGTTCGATAAGCCCTGAACAATCGGTTATCCTGAAAACTGTTGAACGGCACCGAAGCGTCTCATGTCCAAATCGAAAAAATCCGCCGCCGCTCCGGCTTCGGCAGCAAACGGCGCCGCGAGAAAACCACTTGGGCTCATTCTGGCCGTTGCCGCGATTGCAGCGCTGGCAGGTGCGGTTTATTTCTGGATGGGAAGAGCGGATGATGTTTCCGCTCCGGCACTTGCCGGAAAATCCATGCAGGCCGCCAAGCCGGACTTCGTCGGGGCGGAAACCTGCGCCGGCTGTCATTCGGCTGAAACCGCCCAATGGCGAGGCTCGCAGCACGCCAAGGCCATGCAGCATGCGACTGCTGAAACGGTACTCGGGGATTTCAACGACGCCCGTTTCGAGTATTACGGGCTGCGTTCGACATTCTTCAAGCGCAACGATCGATTCTTCGTCACCACCGACGGTCCGGACGGCAAGCTGGCCGATTTCGAGATCCGTTATGTGTTCGGCATCGAGCCGCTGCAGCAGTACCTGATCGAATTTCCGGATGGCCGCCTGCAGGCACTGTCCATCGCCTGGGATGCGCGTGCCAAGGACAAAGGCGGCCAGCGTTGGTATCACCTGTATCCGGATCAGAACATTACGCCTTCTGATCCCTTGCATTGGACACGTCGTGACCAGAACTGGAATTGGATGTGTGCCGACTGTCACACCACAAAGCTTGACCGTAACTTCGATCTTGCCAGCAATGCGTACAACACCACATTCGCCGAAATGAACGTGGCTTGCGAGGCCTGTCATGGCCCCGGCGCCAAACATGTGGACTGGGCCAAGGCCGGCGCGGATAAAAACGCAGCCGGTTATGGTTTGGCCGTTGCCCTGGATGAGCGCAAGGAGACGTTTTGGATGCCGGATGCCGCAACCGGAAATGCCGTGCGCAACATGCCCTTGGAGTCACACCGTGAACTGGGTGTCTGTGCCCAATGCCACTCACGGCGGTCTCCCTTCGATACGGGCATGGATCATCGCGGTGGCCTGCTCGACAGCCATGACATCGCGCTGTTGACCGATACGCTCTACCATCCGGATGGTCAGCAACGCGACGAAGTCTTCAATACCGGTTCGTTCATGCAGAGCAAGATGCATGCCAAGGGCGTCACCTGCAGCGACTGCCACAATCCGCATACCGGCAAGCTGAAGGCCGAAGGCAATGCCGTCTGTGCACAATGTCATCAGCCTGCCAAATACGATGCGCCGGTTCACACCCTGCACCCCGCAAATTCGCCCGGGGCAGCTTGTGCCTCCTGCCACATGCCCACGGAAACCTATATGGGCGTCGATGCACGCCATGATCATTCGTTCCGGATTCCGCGCCCCGATGAAAGTGCGGCGCTGGGCACGCCGAATGCCTGCAATGCCTGTCATACCGACAAAGATGCGGCCTGGGCAGCTGAGGCAGTAAGCAAACACTACGGGCCGAAGCGCAAGGGGTATCAGACTTTTGGCCCGGCATTCCACGCCGCCAGCCAAGGCGTGCCGGGTGCGGCCGACGGACTGCGGGCGGTCATCAAAAATCCGGAAAGCCCGGCCATTGTCCGCGCTTCCGCCACAGCCCGTTTAAGGCCCCTGTTGACTGCAGCCACGCTGCCCGCCATCGAAGCGGCCGCCGAAGATGCCGACGCCATGGTGCGCGCGGCCGCGATGGACGCGGTTCTATCCGCTCCGCCGCAGGAGCGTGTGCGCATTGCCGCCGGCCTGATTGATGATCCGTCACGCATCGTGCGCATCAAGGCTGCGCGTGCCCTGGCCATTGCGCCCGATGCGGGCATGGCGCCGCCGATGCGCGCCCGGGTCGATAAAATATTCGCCGAATATGTGGCTTCGCAGGAAGCCAATGCTGACCGCCCGGAATCGCACATCAATCTCGGACTGTTCTATGCCGAGCGCCGTGATCCCTTGAAGGCCGAGGCTTCCTACCGCAATGCCCAGCGCATCGAACCGGGCTTCGTGCCGGCCTATGTCAATCTGGCCGATCTGTACCGGATCTACGGCCGGGAGAACGAGGCCGAGGCGGTTCTTGACGAAGGCCTGCGCAAGCTGCCCGGCAATGCCGATCTGTCGCATGCACTCGGCCTGGTCCGTATCCGTCAGGGCCGCATGAGTGAGGCCTTGCCGCTTCTGGCGCATGCTGCGCTTTCGGCCCCCGACAATCCCCGCTATGCCTACATCCATGCCATCGCGCTGCACGACAGCGGGCAGGGTGCCCGCGCCATCGCAGCCTTGGAGCAGTCCTTGAAGCGCTTTCCACGCAATGCGGAAATACTGGCGGCTCTGGTCGAGTACACGCGGGAAACGGGCGATGCCCGGAAATCCGCGGCGTATGAGGCCCGCCTGCAGGCCTTGCAATCCGGCCGGTGATGCCGCGCTTACTTGGTTGAAATCTCGCGTCCGATCAATCTGGCACGCACCCGGCTTGGCGAGTCATTAAACCAACGGTGCGCAGCCCGGGTGAAACTGCTCTGATCGGAAAAGCCGAGCAGGTGCGCGACATCGGACAGTGAGATCTTTTCATTGCCCAGATAGCGCTTGGCCAGATTCAGCCGCACATCATCGAGGATTTCATGGAAGGTCTGGCCTTCGTCCTGCAGGCGGCGCTGCAAGGTGCGAGAGCTGATCCCCATCTTGATTGCGATGCTATCGCGGGTCGGCTCGCCATCGGGAAGACCTTGAACGATGAACTGGCGGACCATCAGCGTATTGCGCGCGGTCCCCAGCTGCGCCATGCGCTGTTCCGCCGCACGGTCATGCAGAACGGCCATTTGTGCATTGGCGCTGAGCAATGGCCGGGCAACGTCGGCTTCGGAGAAGCTCAAGGCCAGATGCGGTGCATTGAAAACCGGGAGTATGCCGAAGGCCTCGGCATACAGTGTCTGCTCGGCCGGTTTCGGGTGCATGAATTCGACCCGGCTCGGCAGCAGATCCGGGCCGGCAATCCAGCGCAAGAATTTGAGCGTGCTATACAGGGCGAACTCATGGTTCTGCCGTTGGATATCGATGATGCCCGGCGTCACCCACTTGCCTCGGCCATCGACGATTCGCGCACCGGCAGGTG
>JBEAYK010000043.1:0-6819 GCA_041159305.1 Pseudomonadota bacterium | reverse complement strand
GCATCGGTACGTGCGAAGGTGTTTTTACGCGTCCGCCAAGCACCATTGGTGAAATCCGGAAAATCCACAGCCCGGTTCCCTTCCGCGATGGACAGCTCGCTGAGCGGCGTGATCGCGCTCCAGGCCGCGGCATCATAGACATCCTGCGGTGTCGCAATGCCGCGTTTGGCACTTTCGATGAAAGCGTGCAATACGAAGAAATCCATACCGCCATGACCGGCGCCATCGGCATCGGCGGCGTATTTCTTCCACAACGGATGGTCGTATTTCTCCAGCCATGGCGCGGCCGGCTCCCATTTATGACGCGGACTGATGCCTTCGATGTGCAGGGACTGGTTGATGTCCATCCACAAGCCTTTGCTGCCCTGCACGCGGAACCCGAGGGAATACGGACGGGGCAGGGAGGTGTCGTGCTGCAGCAGCACCGTCTCGCCGTTGGCGCAGGCGATCTGGGTCGTCACAACGTCACCGAGTTTGAAGCGGACCGCAGCATTGGGATGGTCCTTGCCGCCTTTGGCAAGGACGTAATCGTGCAGTCCCTGGGCGCGTGTGGCGTAGGCGCTCAGGCGCGTGAATCGGTTGCCGCGGTTGATGTCGGTCATCATCGCTATTGGCCCGATGCCGTGAGTCGGGTAAAGGTCGCCGTTGCGTTCGATCGAATGCTGGGTTCTCCAACGTGCCTCCGAATAGCCCTTCTCGCCGAACTCCACGCCGCTGTCATAGGGCGTTTTGCCGTCGTTGAATTTGACGCCACGCAGATCGTGCTGGTAGCCGCCCTGCAGATGCAGCAAATCGCCGAACAGGCCTTGCCGGACCATGTTCATGACGGCGATGACGTCGCGCCGGTAACAGACGTTTTCCAGCATCATGACCTGCGCGCCATGCTTTTCGGCGGCCCTGACCACATCCCAGTGGTCCTGCAGGGTCAGGCCGAGCACCACTTCGGTGCCGACATACCGGATGCCGCGATCCAAGGCATCGAGAATCATCGGCTTATGCCATTCCCAAGGCGTGGAAATGACCACGGCATCCAGATCCCGGCGGTCGAGAAGCTTCCGGTACGCGTACGGGTCGCCCGTGACGATTTCCGGCATTTTCTTTCCGGAGGCGCTCACCATGGCGATGCTGTCACGCAGCATGCCGGCATCGATATCACACAGTGCAACCACCTCGACGTCGTCCCGGGCCAGGGCCAGCTCCAGATGGTTCTGGCCGCGCAGGCCGACGCCGATCAGGCCGATACGGACCTTGTTACGGGTCTTGGCAGCGAGCTGCTCAGGGGCGATGAACAGCCCGGCAGCAAGAACGGCACCGGATTGCAGGAAATGACGGCGAGTGGGGTGCATGGGCGGCAGGCTTCGGTATTGGGGTTTGTTCAGCGTACCTGTGCCGACGTGCCTTGTGAAGACCGGCTGAATCTTACGGTGGACTTGACTGGAATCAACAGCTTTTTCACAACTTAGCGCTATAATGAGAATAATTCCCATTTGGAAATCTGGCATGAATTTGAGCCAATTGGCCGTCGGACAGGAAGCCCATGTGCAGGCGGTGACGCCCCATGGCGATGGCGATGCCATTGCCATGCGTCTTCTCGACCTCGGGTTTGTCCCGGGCGAAGCCGTTCGCTGCATCGCTTTGGCGCCGTTTGGCGGCGATCCCATTTTGGTACAGGTCGGTTTCACCCGGTTTGCGCTTCGCGCCTCGGAAGCGGCACGCATTCAAATCACGGTGGCTGCATGAAGACCCTGAATGTCGCTCTGGTCGGCAACCCGAACTGCGGTAAAACCGCGCTTTTCAATCTGCTGACCGGAAGCCGTCAGAAGGTGGCCAATTACGCCGGTGTCACCGTCGAGCGCAAGGAAGGTCAATTCGTTCTGGACCAACGTCAGGTCCGTATTCTTGATCTTCCGGGCGCATATAGCCTGAAGGCGGCCAGCCCCGATGAGCAAATCACCCGGGACATCTGCATGGGCACCAGTGATTTCGGGTTCCACCCCGATGTCCTGGTCTGTGTCGTCGATGCCACCAACCTACGCCTGCATCTGCGCTTCGTGCTGGAGCTGAAGGCCCTTGGCAAACCGATGCTGGTGGCATTGAACATGATGGACGCCGCCCAAAAGCGTGGCATCACGATTGACGTGCCGGCATTGGAGTCTGCGCTTGGCGTGCCGGTGGTACCGACTGTTGCGGTTGCCTCGCACGGAGCCGATGCCCTTAAAGCCGCGCTGGCCGAGGATACCATCGGATTGCCGCCCGTGGAATGGAACAGTGCATCCGATGGTGAAAGCCATCAACAGGTGCGTCGGATATTGGCCGACTGCGTCAGCATGCCCCGCGTCACTTCACAGACCGATGACCGCTTGGATCGCTGGTTGCTGCATCCCGTGCTCGGTCCCATCGTGCTTTTTACGTTGCTGTTTTTCATGTTCCAGGCCGTGTATGCCTGGGCCGGTCCTTTTCAAGACGGCATTTCATCGATTGTGGCGTGGATGTCCGGTGCTGTCGGAAATCTTATGCCACCGGGTATACTCCTGAGCCTCATCCAGGACGGCATTTTCGCCGGCCTCGGCACGGTGCTGGAGTTCCTGCCCCAGATTTTGATTCTGTTCGCTTTCATTCTGGCCTTGGAAGAAACCGGCTACCTGCCGCGCGCCGCATTCCTTCTTGACCGTGTCATGTTCCTCAGTGGCTTGACCGGCCGTTCTTTCATCCCGCTCCTGTCGAGTTATGCCTGTGCCATCCCCGGCATCATGGCCACGCGTTCCATCCAGGATCCGCGTGACCGGTTGGCGACGATCATGGTGGCGCCTTTGACCACCTGTTCGGCGCGGCTGCCGGTCTACACACTGCTGATTGGCGCCTTCATTCCTGAAACCGAGGTTGCCGGCTTGTTCAACCTGCAGGGACTGGTGCTGTTCGCGCTTTACCTGTTCGGTATCATCAGTGTGTTCGCGGTGGCTTGGGTGATGAAAATGCTCAGTCTGCGGAAATCCGAGCATGCCTTGCTGCTGGAACTGCCGTCCTATCGGATGCCCAATCTGCGTGATCTGGCGATTGGTCTGTGGGACCGCATGCGCATTTTTCTGCGCCGCGTCGGCGGCATCATCCTCAGCCTGACCGTGCTCCTGTGGTTCCTGTCCAGCTTCCCAATCCCGCCCGAGGGCTTCACTGGACCGGCCATCGATTACAGCTTTGCCGGCCGCATCGGGCATGCACTGGCGCCTTTATTCGCCCCGATCGGTTTCAACTGGCAGATCGTGCTTGCTTTGATCCCCGGCATGGCCGCACGCGAGGTGGCGGTCTCCGGGCTGGCAACCGTGTATGCCGTATCCAGCGACGCGGCGGGCATCAGCCAGCTCGGGAGCATATTGGCCTCGCAGTGGAGTCTGGCGACCGCGCTTTCGGTGCTGACCTGGTATGTATTCGCACCGCAGTGCATTTCAACCATCGCAACCATCAAGCGTGAAACCAATTCCTGGAAACATACCGGCTTTGCCGTGTTCTATCTGTTTGGCCTGGCTTACCTGTTTGCCTTCCTGGTTTACCAGACGGCGGCGGCATTGGCATGAACGACATTCTGCAGTGGCTGCTGGTCTATGCGGTGGTGCTGTGGTGTCTGCTGCGTTTGATGCACAAGTACGCATCTCAGGCGATGTGGCAGTGGCAGGCCAAAGTGAGCTATTTCTTCGAAACCCGGCAGGCATCATGGAGCCGTCGGCTGGGTCGATCCCTGCGTCCCGCCGTGGCGATTCCGCAGGGATGCCAAAGCCATTGCAGTTCCTGCCGGAACTGCGCCTGAGGTTTAGGTCGGCAACACCACTACCTTGTTACGGCCGCCTTCTTTTGCCACATACAGGGCTTGATCGGCACGATCGATGAAATCATCGAGGCTTTCTTCCGGCTTCATCCGGCAAAGTCCGATGCTGACGGAACAGCGAAGCAGACCTTCGCGGGTCTGAAACGGCCGGATACTGATGGCCAGGCGGATGCGTTCAGCCATGGCGGCTGCCATGTCGGCGGGTACGCCGGTCCAGAACACGGCGAATTCCTCACCTCCCATCCTGACGCACAGATCATTGGGGCGCACCAGCTCCTGCAAGCGCTTCGCGAGCTCGATCAGAACCTGATCGCCGGCAGCATGCCCGAGACGGTCGTTGATGGCCTTGAAATGGTCCATGTCGATGATGGCCAGATTGATCTGCGGTGCGCCGTCCCGGCGCGCCCGATCCAGAAGACGTTTGAAACGGTTCGCCATGCCGCGCCGGTTGAGAAGGCCGGTGAGCTCATCGTATTCGGCTAAGGCCAACATTTTTTTCTGCAAATCATCGTTGACCAGCATCAGGATGGCGAAGCCCTGCATCACCAATGCGGCGATGAAAATCAGCAGTGCGGTCGAATTGACGGCCAGTGCGGACCCATCATCCGCTGAAGTGATTGCAATCAAGCCACGCAGAAGCAATCGCCCCAGCAGCAGAGCAATGAGAAATGTGCTGAAACCCAGTGCAAAGCCGCGATCACGGCGATAGACATGTAAAAGATCGGACAGTGCCATTGAAATCAAACCGGAGGCGACGGTCAGAGTTAGGGCCAGCGAGAGCGCACTCTCCGGCACAAAGCGGCTCAACAGCCAGAGAGAAACAGCAGCGCATAAAGTAATCGCACTGATGAGTTGCCAGCGCAGCGGTTTGCCGAGATAGGATTTGACCGCCAGTGCGATGAATGTGGCATTCAACAGCACACCGTATTGCCCCATGAGTACAGCGGTACCGGGGCTTTCACTGGCCGGCCCATTGTCCCGCAGTAGCTGGAAAAGCGCCGTGGTGGCAAAGCTGGCAAACCAGAACCAAAGACCGAACCGGCCTTTGGCATGAATCGCGCCGGCCAAGATTACAACAGTCGAGGTAAGCGCCAACATCTGGTGCACGACCAGAAGCGTTGCGATATCCAACCCCTGAAGTTGTTCCCCCATGAGTTTATTCTACATCCTATAGACAGCAGACGGTCCGCTTATTCTACATTCGGTAGACGGCAGACTGCCCGCGCTCGATCGGCGCATTGAGCGAAGCCGACAGGGCCAGGGCCAGAACGCGGCGGGTATCAGCCGGATCGATTACGCCGTCATCCCAAAGCCGGCTGCTGGCATAGAACGGGTGTCCTTGGCGCTCGTATTGTTCGCGGATAGGATCCTTGAAGGCGGTTTCGTCTTCTGCGCTCCAGTTCTCACCCTTGGCCTCGATGCCATCACGCTTGACCGTTGCCAGCACCGAGGCGGCCTGTTCTCCGCCCATCACCGAAATGCGCGCATTCGGCCAGGACCAGAGGAAGCGTGCGCCGTAGGCGCGTCCGCACATGGCGTAATTGCCGGCGCCAAAACTGCCGCCGATCAGTACGGTAAATTTGGGCACGTGCGAACAGGCCACGGCGGTCACCATCTTGGCGCCGTCTTTGGCGATTCCGGCCTGTTCGTATTTTCGGCCGACCATGAAGCCGGTGATGTTTTGCAGGAAGACCAGAGGGATATTGCGTTGGTTGCACAGTTCAATGAAATGCGCGCCCTTGAGTGCGCTTTCCGGAAACAGAATGCCATTATTGGCGATGATGCCGACCGGAAATCCGTGCAGGTGGGCGAAGCCGGTAATCAGTGTTTTTCCGTAGCGTGCCTTGAACTCCTGGAACTCGGAGCCGTCGACCAGCCGGGCGATGATTTCACGGACGTCGAAAGGGCGTCTGGCGTCCTTGGGGACGATGCCGTACAGCTCTTCGGCGGGGTAGGCCGGTTCGACCGGCGCTTTCATTGCCAGCGTTTCGGGTTTGCGTCGGTTGAAATTGGCGACGATACCGCGGGCGATCGCCAGCGCATGCTCGTCGTTTTCGGCCAGGTGATCGGCCACGCCGGAAATGCCGGTATGCACTTCGGCTCCGCCAAGGCTTTCAGCATCGACGATTTCCCCGGTGGCGGCCTTCACCAGCGGCGGTCCGCCGAGAAAGATGGTGCCCTGTCCGCGCACGATGATGCTTTCATCGCACATGGCGGGCACATAGGCGCCGCCGGCCGTGCACGATCCCATGACGACTGCAATCTGTGGGATGTTGCGCGCGCTCATGCGCGCCTGATTGTAGAAAATACGACCGAAGTGTTCGCGGTCGGGAAAAACCTCATCCTGCAACGGTAAAAAGGCACCGCCGGAATCCACCAGATAGATGCAGGGCAGCTGGTTCTCCAACGCGATTTCCTGCGCTCGCAGGTGTTTTTTGACCGTCATCGGAAAATAGGTACCGCCTTTGACCGTCGCATCATTGGCGACGATGACCACTTCCAGGCCATGCACGCGGCCGATGCCGGTGAGGATGCCGGCCGATGGCGCCTGGTCATCGTACTGACCGTCGGCGGCCAAGGCGGAAAATTCGAGGAAAGGGCTGCCCGGATCGAGCAGTGCGTCCACGCGTTCCCGTGCCAGCAGTTTGCCACGGGCTTTGTGTTTGGCACAGGCCGCTTCGCCGCCGCCCAGGGCCACGGCGGCAAGCCGGGCATTCAGGGCATCGCGCTGTTCCAGCATGGCCATGCGGTTGGCAGCGTATTCATCGGAGCCGTTGTTAATCGTGCTGGTCAGTTTCGGCATGGAAGGGTGAGCGCCTGTTTTTCATAGTGTACCCAAAAAAAAACCGCCGTTACCGGCGGTTTTTTCAACAATCGCAAAGCGATTATTATTGCTTGGCTTCTTCAGCGGCCGGAGCAGCGGCAGCGTCAGCAGCCGGAGCAGCAGCGGCGTCAGCAGCGGCAGCGTCAGCAGCCGGAGCAGCAGCGGCGTCAGCAGCGGC
>JBEAYK010000042.1:0-6826 GCA_041159305.1 Pseudomonadota bacterium | reverse complement strand
AGTCACCGCCGATGAAATCGCGGAAGTGGTATCGCGCTGGACCGGCATCCCGGTCAGCAAGATGCTGGAAGGCGAACGCGAGAAACTGCTGCGCATGGAAGGCGAGCTGCATCGCAAGGTCATCGGTCAGGACGAAGCGGTGACCTCGGTGGCCGCCGCCATCCGGCGCTCGCGTGCCGGCCTGTCCGACCCGAACCGGCCGAACGGTTCCTTCCTGTTCCTGGGCCCGACCGGCGTCGGCAAGACCGAACTGTGCAAGGCCTTGGCCGAGTTCCTGTTCGACAGTCCCGATGCCATGGTCCGCATCGACATGAGCGAGTTCATGGAAAAGCATTCGGTGTCGCGCCTGATCGGTGCGCCTCCGGGCTACGTCGGTTATGAAGAAGGCGGTTACCTCACGGAAGCTGTGCGCCGGCGTCCGTATTCGGTGATTCTGCTTGATGAAGTCGAGAAGGCGCATCCGGATGTGTTCAATATCCTGTTGCAGGTGCTCGATGACGGCCGCTTGACCGACGGTCAGGGCCGCACCGTCGATTTCCGCAATGCGGTGATTGTGATGACCTCCAACCTCGGCTCGCAGCACATCCAGGAAATCGCCGAGCGCCAGGGACTGAGCCCGGAAGCCTACACCCAGATGAAGGCGGCGGTGATGGGCTCGGTGCAGTCGCATTTCCGCCCGGAATTCATCAATCGCCTCGATGATATCGTGGTATTTCACCCGCTGGCCGCCGAACATATCCGGGCCATTGCCGAAATCCAGACCCGCTCTCTGGCCAAACGTCTGGCCGAGCGTGGCATTACCCTGCAGATGAGTACGGCAGCATTGGATCTGCTCGGCTCGCAGGGCTTCGATCCGGTCTACGGTGCCCGTCCGCTCAAGCGCGCCATCCAGCAGCTGCTGGAGAACACGCTGGCCAACAAGATCCTCGGTGGCGAGTTCGTGTCCGGCGATACCGTCAGTGTGGATGCCGAAGGCGCCGGTCTGATCTTCCGCAAGTAAGCGGCGTCTGGAGGGCCGACGGCCGAGTCGGCCCTCTCCAATGGCTTGACCGACACCGGCGCTAACGCCACAATGCAGACTGTTTGTTTGCAGGCGCCATGGTGCGCGGGAGTAAGGCAGTGGGCGCAGTGGACATGACCAGTAAGAGCAGCGCCGGTAAATTGGCGATTTGGATTGTCGTGGCAATGGTGATCGGAATCCTGTTCGGTTGGCTCGTGCACGCCAAAGTGATTGCCGTGGATATGTCCTACATCACCTTGCTGACGACGCTGTTTTTGCGCGCCATCAAAATGATCATCGCGCCCTTGGTATTCTCAACCCTGGTCATCGGCATCGCGCATATGGGCAATAGCGGCGGTGTTGGCCGGGTTGGCATGAAGGCTTTGGGTTGGTTTGTGATCGCCTCGCTCATTTCACTGGCGCTGGGCCTGATATTCGCCAATGTATTGGAGCCCGGTGCCGGAGCCGGCCTGATGCCGCCGACCGCCGAGCAGATTGCCGCCAGCCAGGAAAAATTGGCGAATTATCAAATTGGCGTCCAGGATTCGGGTTTTGTCGCCTTTGTCACCAACCAGCTGGTGCCCACCTCGATCATCAACGCCGCCGGCGGCAACGCCCTTGGTGAGAACAAATTGCTGCAGATCGTGGTGTTCTCGCTGTTCTTCGGTGTGGCATTGGGCTCCCTTGGAAAAGCCGGACAAACCCTGCAGGACATGATTGAACAGCTCTCGCATGTGATGATCAAGATCACCGGCTACGTGATGATGTTCGCGCCGTTTGCGGTATTCGCGGCCATGGCCGGTGCGGTTGCCAAGGATGGTCTCGGCATTCTGGCCACCTATTTGAAGTTCATTCTCTGTTTTTATTTGGCCTTGGTGGTGCTCTGGCTGATCTTGGTGGCGGTGGGACATTTCTTCCTCGGCCGCCGGGTGTATTCGCTATTGCGCGAAATCAAGGAAGCCTTCTTCCTGTCGTTTGCGACCGCCTCCTCGGAAGCGGCCTACCCGAAAATCCTGGATGCGCTCGACCGCTTCGGCGTCAGCCGCAAGATTTCCAGCTTCGTGATGCCACTGGGGTATTCCTTCAACCTCGATGGCTCGATGATGTATTGTGCGTTCGCATCCATCTTCATCGCCCAGGTCTACGGTATCGACATGCCGCTCGGCACGCAGATTGCCATGCTGCTGACCTTGATGGTGACCTCCAAGGGCATGGCCGGCATTCCGGCGGCCTCGCTGGTGGTCATCGCCGGTACCTTGGCGCAATTCGGTTTGCCGGTGGAAGGCATGGTGCTGATTCTGGGCATCGACCGGTTTCTGGATATGGGCCGCTCGGCCACCAACGCCGTCGGCAATTCCATTGCCTCGGCGGTCATCGGCAAGTGGGAGGGCGAGCTGCTCAGCGAGGAAGACGCCGCCAAACGAAAATTGGCGATTGGGCCCGATGCCTGAATGCAAAAAAAGCCGGATTAAATCCGGCTTTTTTGCGCGCGCATCATGTCCACTCAGGTGTGATACGGCCTGCTCAGTTCATGCACGGCATCCACCAGCACTTTGACATGCTCCGGATTCATGTCGGGTGACATACCATGGCCGAGGTTGAACACATGGCCGCTGCCCTGCCCATAACTGGCCAGCGTGCGTGCCACTTCGGCGCGGATGGTGTCGGGCTCGGCATACAGGGTGACCGGATCGAGATTGCCCTGCAAGGCGACTTTGCCGCCGGTGCGGCGACGGGCTTCTTCCAGCGACACCAGCCAATCCACACCGACGCCTTCGGCGCCGCTGGCGGCCAGCTCTTCAAGATACGGCGCATTGCCTTTGCCGAATAAAATCAGCGGGCATCTTTCCGCACCTTCACCGCGCGGCAGGGCTTGTGCAATGCGGGTTAAATAACGCAGCGAGAATTCGCGATACACATGCGGTGGCAGCACGCCACCCCAGGTGTCGAACACCATCAGCGCCTGCGCGCCGGCCTGGTATTGGGCGTGCAGATAGGCGATGACCGAGTCGGTAACCACTTCCAGCAGTTGATGCATCAGCTTGGGCTCATTCAGCGCCAAAGATTTGATGCGGGCGAAATTATCCGAGCCGCCACCTTCGACCATGTAGCATGCCAGGGTCCACGGGCTTCCGGAAAATCCGATCAGCGGCACACGGCCATGGAGCTCACGGCGGATCAAGCTGACCGCATCGGTGACATAACGCAGCTCGGTGCCGATATCCGGAACCGCCAGCTTGGCGATATCGGCAGCCGTTCGCACCGGACGCGCAAAGCGCGGACCTTCGCCTTCGGCAAAACTCAAGCCCAGGCCCATGGCGTCGGGCACGGTCAGGATGTCGGAAAACAGGATGGCGGCATCCAGATCGTAGCGTTCCAGCGGCTGCAGGGTGACCTCGCAGGCCAGCTCCGGGTTGGTGGCCAAACCCATGAAGCTACCGGCCTTGGCGCGGGTGGCGCGGTATTCCGGCAGATAACGGCCGGCCTGTCGCATGAGCCAGACCGGCGTGGCGTCAACCGGCTTGCCGGCAATGGTGTCGAGAAAACGGGTATTCATGATTTCGGTTCCGCCACGCCTTGGATGAACATGACTTGATAGCCTTTTTTCGAGTGCGCGGCGCGGGCTTTCTCGAATGCCTCAAGGGCGGGCTCGTCGTCGAGGAACTGTTCGCGTTTCAGCTGGCTTTTGCCGCCGATCAGACCCGACTCGCGGACCAGCAACCAGCCGCCCAGCAGATCCTGCTGCAGGCTGATGCTGACATAACGGGTCGATTCAATGCCTTGCGGGGGTTGTTGCATGAGAACGCGCATGGCCGCTATTGTATCGCGGTTTCAGGCGTTCCGAGCCGCTCAGCCCTTGAACAGCGCGTAGTAAATGACATAAATCCAGGACAGAAAGCCATGCACGATGGCCCACAGAATGGATTTATTCACGCTCCAGGAAATCGTAATCGCCAGCGCGGTACCGAATCCGATACCGGCTTTGATGGTGGTGATGGCGCCGTTCATTCCGTTTTGCAGGTGGAGATGCCGAACGGTAGATAGGCCGGGCACCAGCGCATGAAGGCGGTGGCCAGCGGAATCAGGCCGATGGCGCCGAGCCAATTGGCGTTCATCGCGCCCCAACCGATGATGACGAGACCGAGGACGATGCGGATGATGCGGTCAGTGCTTCCGACATTGGCTTTCATGGTGCGACTCCGAGAGTGGTTGGTCTGGACAGCATAGTCCAAATCACCGGCATCGGCTTGATTCAGGTCAAGCTCGACCAGTATGGCTTTTCAGAAAGTCTTGAAGCGGGATGGCATCGACATTGTCGGCAATGAAGGCTTTCCCGATACCGTGCCACAGAATCAGGCGCAGATTGCCGCTGATGGCTTTCTTGTCCAGACGCATTTTGGCCAGCATCGCTTCGCTGTCCACGCCCGAAGGCATGGCGGTAGTCAATCCGAGGCGCGACAGCAGCTGTTGCAGGCGTATCCGGTCCGATTCCGATGCCAGGCCTTGCTGTGCCGAATAGGCGGCCGCCAGATGCATGCCGATGGCCACGGCTTCGCCATGCACCAGCATGCCGTAATCGGTGAGCACTTCCAAGGCATGCCCGAAGGTGTGACCGAAGTTCAGCAGCGCGCGCTCACCCTGTTCGGTTTCATCGCGGGCCACCACGCCGGCCTTCTGTCGGCAGCAGTGGGCGATGGCATGCGCCAAGGCCGCCGGATCTTTGGCGATGAGGGCATCGGCCTGTTGTTCCAGCCAGGCAAAGAACTCCGGGTCGGCGATGGCGCCGTATTTCACCACCTCGGCAAGGCCGGCGCGGAATTCACGATCGGGCAGGGTGGCTAGCACGGCGGTATCAATCCAGACCGCCTGCGGCTGATGGAAGGCGCCGACCAGATTTTTCCCGGCGGCCAGATCCACGGCGGTCTTGCCACCCACCGAGGAATCAACCATGGCCAGCAGACTGGTGGGAATCTGGATGAAGGCGATGCCACGCATGTAACAGGCGGCGGCGAAACCGGCCAGATCGCCGATGACACCGCCGCCCAGTGCCAACACCGTGGCATTGCGGCTCAAGCCCTGTGCTGCCATCGCCTGCAGCAATTCGGCAAAACGGGCCAGATTTTTTTCCGGCTCACCGGCGGGCATCTGCCAGATCGGACAGTCACTGCGCCCGATGGCGCGTTTCAGCGGCTCGGCATACAAGGGGGCCACGTTGTCATCGCTGACGATCAGGCAGGGCCCGGTGATCGGCAAGGATGCGGCAGCATCGAGCAAGCCATCGGCAATGCGGATGGGGTAGCTGCGTGTGCCGAGGCTGACGGTCAATTCAGGCATGCGGGGGTTCCATGGTATTGCGGTATTCGGTAATGGCCTGCAGCAGATGCGGACGGATCCGTGACATCGGCATGCGGCTGAGATCCAGGCTGAGATTGGCGCATCCCCGGTACAGCGGAGTACGGACTTCATACAACTGCTGCAGCCTGCCGGCGCGGTCTTCGCTCTGCAACAGCGGCCGTTTGCGGTCATTGGCTAAGCGTTGCAGTTGCTGCTCGGGCGGGATGTGCAGATGGACCACCACACCGCGTTGCTGCATCAGCGCGCGGTTGTCTTCATTCAAAACGGCGCCACCGCCGGTGGCGATGACCTGATCGTCTTCCGACAACACCCGGGCCAAGGCTTCCGATTCGCGCCGCCGGAAGCCGGCTTCGCCTTCCAGCTCGAAAATGTCGGCGATGCTGGCCCCGGTCCGGTTTTCGATGTCGGCATCAAGGTCCACGAAGGCCTTGCCCAATTGCCGTGCCAGCCATTTGCCATGGGTGGTTTTACCCACGCCCATGGGGCCGATCAGAATAAGGTTTGACCTCGCGTTCATGCCTCAATGCTACCATTGCCGTTGATAATCCGTAACGGGCGGCAGATGGCTTTCCAGATCGCAATCCTCGGTGCCGGCGACCTCGGTCGGCGTGTCGCGCAGCAGCGTATCGCTGCCGGAGATGCCGTGGCGACGCTGCGTCGTCGACCGGTGGCTATGCCCGAGGGTGTGCAGGCGGTGACCGGCGATCTCTCACAGCGGGGGGATTTGAAGCGCCTGCCTGCAGCGCCGGATTGGCTGGTATTCTGCGCCACGCCCGATGCCCGCAATGAAGCCGCCTACCGTCGGCTGTATGTCGATGGCTTGGCCATGGCCTGCGAGGTGATGCAGCCCAAGCGTTGTCTGTTGGTGAGTTCCACGGCAGTCTATGCTCAGGATGCCGGTGAGTGGGTGGATGAAACCAGCCCGGCCATGGCGGAAAGCTTCAATGGCCGTATGTTGCGTGAAGCCGAACGGCAGAACCTGATGCATTCCGGCAACCGCGTTCTGCGCTTGAGCGGCATCATCGGTCCAGGCCGGAATATGTTGATCAACAAGGCCTTGCTGGGCGAAGGCATCGCCAATGCCTGGAGTAACCGCATCCATATCGCCGATGCCGCCACAGCCGTTTCGCATCTGCTGGATTTACCGGATCCGGAGCCGCTCTGGATTGCCAGCGATGATGAACCGGCGCTGCAGCTTGACGTCGCCAATTGGATTCGTGCCAGTCACGGGCTTGCCGCCTTGCCTGGATTCGCGCCGCCGCCTTCCGGTCGTCGCGTTGGCAATGCCCGCCTGAAAGGCAGTGGCTGGCAACCGGAATTCCCGAGCTACCGGCAAAGTTATGCCATCCCCGGAGTTTGACCGAAATCACATCGGCTTGCCGCAATACAGGCCACAATAGCCAGCAAGGAGAACGCCCATGGACCCACTTTACACTTCTGCACTGGCCACCTTCAGCGACCTGCTGGAAC
>JBEAYK010000286.1:0-3943 GCA_041159305.1 Pseudomonadota bacterium | reverse complement strand
CCGCGCCATCAAGAGTGAAATCCCCACTATCGAAGAACTGAAGCTGCCGCAGACGCTCAAGCGCATCATCAACGAGCCGCGCGGTCTGGTGCTGGTGGTCGGTTCCACCGGTTCGGGTAAATCCACCGCGCTGGCGGCGATGATCGACCACCGCAACGAAACCCAGACCGGTCATATCCTGACCATTGAAGATCCGATTGAATTCCTGCACCGGCACAAGAAATCGCTGGTCAACCAGCGCGAGGTCGGTTTCGATACCCACGGTTTCCATAACGCGCTGAAGAACGCCATGCGCGAGGCGCCGGACGTCATCCTGATCGGCGAGATCCTGGACGCCACCACCATGGAAGCGGCCATTACCTTCGCTGAAACCGGCGCCACCCTGCACTCCAATAACGCCGACCAGACCCTCGAGCGCATCCTGAACTTCTTCCCGGAAGCCGCGCACAAGAACATCCTGATGAATCTGGCGCTGAACCTGCGCGCGGTGATTTCACTGCGCCTTGTGATCGGCGTCGATGGCCGCCGCATGCCGGCCACGGAAGTGCTGATTAATACCCCGATGATCCGCGACTTGATTCGCCGTGGCCAAATCCACGAAGTCAAGGAAGCGATGGACACCAGTCTGGAAGAAGACATCCATACCTTCGACCAATCCCTGTTCCGCATGTACAAGGACGGCAAGATCACCCTTGACGAAGCCCTGCTCAAAGCCGACTCGCGCGATGGTCTGGCGCTCAAGGTGCGTTTGTCGGAAGGTGGCAGCGCCGAACACGATCCCTACGGCGATCTGTACAACAACCAATAACAACAAAGCCCGCGCAAGCGGGCTTTTTTCTGGCCTTAATTGACGCGGAATTCCGCAGGTGTATCTGGTTGCCGCCCGGGATGTGCACGTGCGAAGGCCGGCAAGGGCTGACACTGGCCGACGATGCGCATCACGTTCGGATACGGCGTCATGTCGAGGTTGAAGCGCGCGGCCGCGAATACGTGCGGTACCAAGCAGCATTCGGCCAGACCCGGCGTGTCGCCGGCGATGAAGCTGCCGCCATGGGGATTCTTCGCCAGTTGCGCTTCAACGTTGCCGAAATTCACCGCCAGCCAATGCCGGACCCAGGCATTTCGGGCGTCTTCATCCAGGCCATGCGTGTGTTGCAGATGCTGCAACACACGCAGATTCATCAGCGGCTGGCCTTCCGAGGCAATGTACAGCGCCAGTCCACGCACGAAGGCACGTGCCAACGGTTCGGCCGGCAGCAAGCGTGGGCCGGGAAACACCTCGTCGAGGTATTCAATGATAGCCAGCGACTGACCAATGGCCTGCCCGCCGTGCACCAGGGTCGGCACCAATTGCTGCGGGTTGATGGCGCGGTACGCGTCGTGGTGCTGCTGTCCGCCGTCTTCCAGCAGATGCAACGGCATGATGCGGTAGTCCAGACCTTTCAGATTGAGCGCGATACGGGCACGGTAACTGGCGCTGGAGCGCCAGTAGTGATAAAGCACCAGATCGGGTTCGGCCATGGATCAGGCTCCGGCGGCGGTGATTTTCTGTTCGATGGCGCCGAACACGCTGGCGCCGCTACGGTCATTCATCTCGATGCGCACGACATCACCGAATTTCATGAACGGTGTGCTCGGTTTGCCGTCGCGCAGGGTTTCCACGGTGCGGCGTTCGGCGAAACAGGAGGCGCCGAGCGCGGTGTCCTCGTTGGCGACGGTACCGGAACCGACGATGGTGCCGGCCGACAGCGGCCGGGTCTTGGCGGCATGCGCAATCAGCTGGGCGAAGTTGAACTGCATATCAACGCCTGCTTCCGGTGCGCCGAACCATTCGCCGTTGATGTGGGTCAGCAGGGCCAGATGCACTTTGCTGTCCAGCCAGGCATCGCCGAGCTCGTCAGGGGTGACGAACACCGGGCTGAGCGCCGAACGCGGTTTCGATTGCAGGAAGCCGAAGCCCTTGGCCAGCTCATCGGGAATGAGGTTACGCAGCGATACGTCAGGTTGCGCAGCGACACGTCGTTGACTAGACCAATCAGCTGGATGTGGCCGGCGGCCTGTTCCGGGTTGACCGCCATCGGCACGTCGTCGGTGACCACGACCACTTCCGCTTCCAGATCGATGCCGAAGGCTTCGCTGGGCACCAGCACCGGATCGCGCGGGCCGTAAAAACCGGCCGACACCGCCTGGTACATCAGCGGATCGGTGTAGAAACTTTCCGGCACTTCCGCGCCGCGGGCTTTGCGCACCCGCGCCACGTGCGGAAGATAGGCACTGCCATCAACAAATTCATAAGCGCGCGGCAGGGGCGCGGCCAAGGCGGTCATGTCGAGCGTAATCACGTCTTCGGCGTCGATGGTCTGCACATTGCCGTGGTTCAGTGCTTCATAAACGCGGTTCAGGCGCGGCGCGGCATTCTGCCAGTCTTCCAGCGCGCGTTGCAGGGTCGGCGCGATGCTTGGCACCGGCACGGCGCGTTGCAGGTCTTTCGAGACCACCACCAGCGTGCCGTCGCGGCCGCCTTGTTTCAGGGAAGCGAGTTTCATGCGTTATCCGGAGTGAAGTTTTTGCGCAGGCCTTGCCAGCAGGATTGGTAATCGCGTTGGCGGCTGGCACATTGTAGCGCCTGCTGCGTGGGTGCGAACATATGGCGGGTTTCGAACATGAAGGCCATGGTTTCGGCGATCACATCCGGCTTGCTCAGATCGGCCTTGGAGGCCTTGTCGAAGGTGGCGGCATCCGGGCCGTGCGCGCTCATCGCGTTGTGCAACGAGGCGCCGCCCGGCACGAAGCCGTCGGCTTTGGCATCGTAGACGCCGTGGATCAGACCCATGAATTCGCTGGCGATGTTGCGGTGGAACCACGGCGGACGGAAGGTGTCCTGCGCAACGAGCCAACGCGGCGGGAAAATCACGAAATCCAGATTGCTGGTGCCGGCAGTGTCGCTCGGCGAATACAGCACCAGGAAGATGCTCGGATCCGGGTGATCGTAGCTGATCGAACCAATGGTGTTGAAGCGGCGCAGATCGTATTTATAGGGCGCGTAGTTGCCGTGCCAGCCGACCACATCCAGCGGCGAATGCCCGATCGGGGCGCGCCAGAGTCGGCCCTGGAATTTATTGAGCAGTTCGAAATCGCCCTCGCGGTCTTCGTAGGCAGCAACCGGATACAGAAAATCGCGCGGATTGGCCAGACCGTTGGAACCAATCGGACCCAGATCCGGCAGACGTAGCAGTGCACCGTAGTTTTCAGCGACATAACCGGCGGCGTTGCCATCCGGCAGATCGACCGCGAAGCGGATGCCGCGCGGAATCACCGCGATTTCATGTGGTTCAATCTCAAGCACGCCCATTTCGGTGCGCAGACGCAGGCGGCCGGCCTGCGGCACGATCAGCATCTCGGCATCGGTGTTGCTGAAGAAACGGCCGCGCATGTCGGCATTGGCGGCATAGCGGTGCACGCCGACGCCGGCATTGCCGCACATGGCGAACAGGCCACCGATGAAATCGGTGCCCGGCGCGGTGGCCGGCAGCGGCGACCAACGCAGTTGGTTCGGATCAGCCGGCAGTTCCGCAAAGCGGTTGTGGAACGCGGTTTCCGGCAGAAGTTCAAACGCACCGTGCAGCGCGGCCGGACGGATGCGGTAGAACCAGGTGCGGCGGTTGCTGTGCCGCGGCGCGGTGAACGCGGTGCCGCTCAGCTGTTCGGCATACAGGCCATGCGCCACCCGCTGCGGTGAATTGCGGCCCTGCGGCAGCGTACCGGCCAAGGCTTCAGTGGCGAATTCATTGCCGAAACCGGATTGGTAGGCGAGCGTCATGGCGACTCCTTACAGCACGCCGCGGCGCATCTGGTCGATGGGCCCGGTGTTCCGGCACGAGCGGCCGCAGAAAGGCCGCTACCGGCAGTTCCATCAGGTGGGCGCCGAGGCGCTCGGGCTGGC
>JBEAYK010000041.1:0-6913 GCA_041159305.1 Pseudomonadota bacterium | reverse complement strand
ATATTGGCCGGCAGGCACAGCACCTGGATGGAGCACTTCGAACAGTCACTGCGGTTGCCTTTCAGACCCTTGAACGAATCGATGTCCCCGCTCATTTCTTCTTTTCCTCCGAGGTCCAGCGCTTCAGCCAACTGTTCACGGTATCGTGCCACAGAATGCTGTTCTGCGGTTTGAGTACCCAGTGGTTTTCATCCGGGAACAACAGCAGCTGGCTTTCGATGCCCTTGCGCTGCAGCGCGGTGAAGGTGGCGATGCCCTGCTCCGGCGGAATGCGGTAGTCGAGCTCGCCCTGCACCACCAGCATCGGCACGCGCCACTTGGCGACGTGATTGACCGGATTGAATTTCTCGTAATTCTGCGGCACATCGTAAGGGGTACCGCCGTTTTCCCACTCGGTGAACCAGAGCTCTTCGGTGGCATAACCCATCATGCGGGTGTCGAACACGCCGTCGTGATTGACCAGGCATTTCCAGGGTTCCGGCCAATTGCCGGCGATCCAGTTAACCATGTACCCGCCGTAACTGGCGCCGAGCGCGCAGGCGCGATTCTTATCAAGGAACCCGTACTGCTTCAGTGCGTGTGCATAGCCTTTCTGCAGATCTTCCAGCGGACGATCGCCCCAATGTCCGGAAATGGAATCGGTGAACGCTTGGCCGTAACCGGTGGATCCGTGGAAGTCGATCATGACCACGGCATAGCCCTGGCCGGCGTAGGTCTGCGGATTCCAACGATAGCTCCAGCCGTTACCGAAACTGCCCTGCGGGCCGCCGTGGATCAGGAAGGCCACCGGGTATTTGCGGCCTTCGACGTAGTTGGCCGGCTTGACCACATAGCCGTGGACGGTTTCATCGTTCCAGCCGATGAATTTGAATTGTTCGAACGCGCCCCAGGCCGTCTTGGCCATGGCTTCGCGGCTGTTGGTGCTGATCTGGCGAGCGCTGCGGCCAGCGGCATCGCTGAGGAACAGCTGGGCTGGCGAATCCAGACGATCGCGGGTAAACAGCACCTGATTGCCGGCCACGGAAAATTCGCGCACGCTGCCGTCGCGGGCAACCAGTGCGGCCTCGCCGTTGGCGATATCGACGGCGAACAGCGGCATTTCACCGGTGTCCTGGGTGGTGGTGAACAGGGTCTTGCCGTCATCGCTGATGGCCAGCGATTCAGCGGAATTGTCCAGACGCGGAGCGACTTCACGGCTTTTGCCGGTGGCCAATTCCATGGCCATGATGGCGAAACGGTCGGCCTCGAAGCCCGGACGCTTCATGGCGCGGTAGTACAGGGTTTTGCCATCGGGACTGAACACCGGCGAGGTGTCCCAGGCTTTATTGGCGGCGGTCAGATTATCGACCAGATGCATGTTGTGATCGCCGATGATGACGCGGTACAGATCGAAGTTGGTCGACCACGCTTCGGTTTTGCCGGCGATGCGGACGGAAAAGACCAGCATGCCGCCACCGGGAGCCCAGGCGTATTCGCTGGCATCACCAAAGGGTTTCGAGGGAATATCGCCATCGACATTGGCCAGACGCACGGCGGCACCGAGCTTGCCGTTTTGCAGCGGGGCGATGAACAATTGATTGCGGCGCCCATCGGCATAGGTGTCCCAATGCCGGATGAACAGCTTGTCGAACAGCATGCCGCTGGCTTTGTTGGCGGCCTTGGCATCCAGTCGCTGTTTGCTGCAGGCGATATCCGCACAATCGGTGAACACCTCCAGACTGAAAGCGACATGCTTGCCATCCGGAGACAGTTTGTAGGAGCCGATATCGAGCGGCAGATCCGAAATCTGCACGGCCGTTTGGCTGCCCACGGCCTGCGACCACAATTGCATGCTGCCGGATTTGGCGCTCAAAAAGAACACGGTTTTGCCATCCGGGGCGAAGCTCGGGGAATTGACGTTCAGGTCCTCTGCAGTGAAGCGCACCGGCGGCGCGGCATCACGGGCGAACAGATCTTCGATCCACAGTCCGGTCTTGCCGCGATTGGCGGCCAGATCGGTCTGGCGCACCGCGAACACCGCCAAACGGCCGTTCGGGGAGAGTGTCGGCGATGAAACACGCTCGTAGGCGACCAGGTCGCGGATGGTAAACGGGGCCTTGGCGTCGGACGCGGCGGTCGCCGAAAAGGGGGTCAACAGGGCCAACAGCAGCAATCGCGCTTTCATCGATAAACCTCGCAGGAACACCCGGTTATGGTACTCCATCCGGCGCTATACTGGCGACTGACCACTGTCAGGACCTGCCCCATGACCGACGCCGCACTCGCCCAGCAATCCCAGATTTTTGGCCATCCCAAAGGGCTTTTCGTCTGTTTCATGACCGAAATGTGGGAGCGCTTTTCGTTCTACGGCATGAAGGCCCTGCTGTTTCTGTATCTGACCAAATACCACTTGTTTACCGATGACAACGGCTACCTGCTGCTGGGCACTTATGCCGGCTTGGCTTACGCCCTGCCCTTGCTCGGCGGCGCCCTGGCCGATCGCTGGCTCGGCATGCGCAAGGCGGTGGTATTCGGCGGCTTGCTGCTGGTCCTGGGACAACTGGGCATGGCCTATACCGGCACCCCGGCACAGGGTATCGCCGGCCAAGCCACTCAGGATGGCTTTGCCATCCAGATCATGTATGCCTCATTGGCACTGATTGCGGTCGGCGTGGGCTTTCTCAAACCGAACATTTCCACCATCGTCGGCCGGCTATACGCCGACAATGATCCCCGCCGCGACTCGGGTTTCACCATTTTCTACATGGGCATCAATATCGGCGCCGCCCTGTCCTCGCTGATCGTGGCCTACATCGGCGAAACAATCGGCTGGGGTTACGGCTTCGGTCTGGCGGGCGTGATGATGGCCTTGGGTCTGGTACAGTTCGTGCTGGGTCAGAAACATCTGGCCGGACAAGCCGAACCGCCGAATCCGGCCGCGCTGTCGGCCCCCTGGTTCGCCGGCATCAGCCGTGAATGGTGGATTTATCTGTCCGGCAGCGTCTCGGTACTGGTGGTGTGGCAGGTACTTCAGATGAAAGTGGACTTCAGCTTTCTGGGCCCGATCGCCGGTGGCCATGAAGTGACCATGACCGAAGTGGTCGCCGTGGTCATGGGTTTGGGCCTGTTCGTCTGGTTCTTCAAATTCCTGTTCTCCGGCATCACAGCCGCCGAGCGCGGCCGGATGATTGTGTTGATGGCCTTGATTGTGATCAGCTCGTTGTTCTGGGGCCTGTACGAGCAAAGCTACGGCAGCTGGGTCGCCTTCGCGGAACGTGTCATGGACCGTAGTACCTTTGGCGTGGAATGGACGGCCGGACAAACCACGTCCATCGGCGCCATCTTCGTCATTGCCTTCAGCCCGCTGTTTGCCTGGCTCTGGCCGAAACTCGACCACTACGGCCTGAACCCGAGTCTGCCGGCCAAATTCGGTTGGGCCTTGGTGTTCCTGGGCCTGGCTTTCGGTGTACTGATGATGGCCAGCCATGCGCCGGGCGATGACGGACTGGTCAGTCTGTGGTGGATGGTGCTGGCCTATGCGCTAATGGTCATCGGCGAAATGATGCTGTCGCCGATCGGGTTGTCGGCCGTAACCACGCTGTCGGTACCGCGTGTGGTCGGGCTGATGATGGGGGCCTGGTTCCTGTTCTCGGCCTTCGGCGAAATGATTGCCGGCCGGCTCGGCACCTGGGCATCGATTGACCCCAACCCGGATGGCAGCATCGATAAAGTCAAAGCGCTTGGCGTCTACGGCGAGGTGTTCGGCGACATGATGTGGATTGGCGTGATTGCCGGCGTGGCGCTGCTGGTGCTGTCGCCTTTGCTCAACCGACTGACCCGTGAACCGTCCTGATTCCGGCCAATCATCGCCAAAGAAAAAACCGCCCAAAGGGCGGTTTTTTTTGGAAGCAGTTCGGCTGAATCAGAACGGCACGTCATCGCCGAACGGATCATTGTCGGCGGGCGTGGAAACCGCTGCCGGGGCCGAACGCGCTGCCGGCTTCGGAGTGCTGAATTTATCACCGCCGCTGGACCAGCCGCTGTCTTCACGGGAGCCGCCGCGATCACTGCCCTCTTTCTTGCCGCCGAGCATCTGCATTTCGTTGGCCACGACATCGGTGCTGTAACGTTCAATGCCCTGTTTGTCGGTGTACTTCTGGGTTTCCAGTTTACCTTCGACATAGATCATCTGGCCTTTGCGCACGTACTCACCCACGATTTCCGCCAGCTTGCGGGTGAACTTGACGCGGTGCCATTCGGTTTTTTCCTGCTTCTCACCGGCTTTGTCCTTCCATTGCTCGGAAGTGGCGACCGACAGCGTGCAATAGGCATCGCCGGACTGGAAATAACGGACTTCCGGATCTTTGCCGACGGTGCCGACGAGGATGACTTTGTTGATGCCACGAGCCATGGCGGGTTCCTTTCAAAAGTGGGTATAGAGACAGATTAAGTATAGCTTTCAACCGGCAATATCCCAAAGCATTTCTGCCGGCATCGGAAATCCCCCCGTGCCGGGGTCGGAAGACATATAATTGCTTGGGATACCTGAAACTTAAGTAGTTGATTTATGAGCATTGAATCCATCCAGACCCTGGCAAGGGACGAAATGGCCGCGGTCGACGTCCTGATTCGGACCGAATTACATTCGGACGTTATGCTGATCAACCAGATTTCCGAACACATCATCGTTGCCGGAGGCAAGCGCCTGCGCCCGATGCTGACGGTCCTGGCCGCGCGCGCCGCCGGTTACAGCGGGCAGGACCACACCGCGCTGGCCGCCATCATCGAGTTCATCCATACCGCCACCTTGCTGCACGACGATGTGGTCGATGAATCCGATCTGCGCCGCGGGCGCAAAACCGCCAACGCGCTCTGGGGTAACGCACCAAGCGTGCTGGTCGGGGACTTTCTGTATTCGCGCGCGTTTCAGTTGATGGTGGGTCTGGATTCGATGGCCATCCAGAAGCGTCTGGCCGACACCACCAACCGCATCGCCGAGGGCGAAGTGCTGCAATTGCTGCATGTCCATAATCCGGACACCGATGAAGCGGCCTATCTGAATGTCATTGAGCGCAAGACCGCGGTGCTGTTTTCCGCGGCGACCGGTCTGGCTGCGCACCTGGCTGGCGCCGATAGTACCGCCTGTGCCGCCATGGATGATTACGGTCTGCATTTGGGTATGGCCTTCCAGATTGCCGACGATGTCCTCGACTATGTGGGCGATGCCGAAGCCTTGGGGAAAAATCTCGGCGATGACCTCGCCGAAGGCAAGGCCACCCTGCCGCTCATTCATGCCATGGGCTTGGCCGAGGACTCCGTGCGTGAACGTCTGCGCCTGATCATTGCTACCGGCGATGCAACGGCCATGCCGGAGGTTCTGGCGGCGATTGCCAGCAGCGATAGCCTGCGCTATTGCACCGACAAGGCCCATTTCCATGCCGATGCGGCCAAAGCGGCTTTGCACGCGCTCCCGGAAAGCGTCTGGAAAAAGGCGTTGCTGGATTTGGCCGACTATTCGGTTGCGCGGAACCATTAAGGCCGTGCCGGCACCCCGTCATGGCGTGCGCTGGATTGCCGTGCTTGAGGCCATCAAAGGTGTGCTGGCGATGATGACCGGACTATGGCTGCTATCGCTGTTTCAATACACCCCACGCACTCTGGCCAAACAACTGGTCGAACGGCTGCATTTGAACCCAAGCAGCCACTACCCGGATTTGTTCGTGGCCAATATCGGCAGTCTGTCGGACCGCAGCATCACCCTGCTCGGTCTGGCGGCGCTGCTGTATGCCGGATTGCGTTTCATCGAGGCCATGGGCCTGTGGCAGAACCGCGCCTGGGCCAAATGGTTCGCTGCGATTACCGGTGGCGTCTACATTCCTTTCGAGTTGTATGAACTGACACAGGGCTACAGCGTGTTTGTGGTCGGAGCGCTGGCCATCAATGTGGCGGTGGTGGTGTACCTTGCCCGCACGCTGAAGCAAGAACGGACTTGACGGCGCTGTTGCCGGCGTCAACAATCATGGTTCTGCATTTGGAGTCAGCCTCGTGAATCCTGCACTTCAGGCCGCCATTGCCTCGGCCGCAAAACAACACAAACAGCTGCTTGATCAATTGAAAGATCAGGGTGCATTCAGTCGCGAAACCGCCATGCCCGCCGCGGATTTGGCTGGCGAGCAGAGCGCACTGGTCGTGCATTACCAAAAGCGCGGCATCATCCGCAGCACCCCAGATGGCGGCATTTACTTGGTCCGCAGTGCTTATGAAGATCACCTGAGCGCGCAGAAGACCGTCGGAAAATGGGCGCTGCTGATTGTTGGCCTGTCGTCGCTCATCGGTATTTTGCTGCTGCTGGCCAATAAGCTTTGATGCACTTCAACGCGCAACCCTTAATTACGCCTCGCTGTGCTGAACATGAAATTCCTTGCGCTATACTGGGGCACCACAGTGTGCGGAAGCAGCGCCATGCCAGATCAATCCGATAAAAAACGCAATGTGCCGACCGGAACCGGAATTGCCCTCGGCACCAGCTTGGGTGTGGCATTTGGAGCGCTGTACGGTCAGCTCGCATTCGGGCTCGCATTGGGCGTGGCCTTCGGAGCGGCCATCGATGTCGTGTCGCATGTTCGACACAAGAATAAGGATTAACCCAAACCCAGGCCCGGAATCTGGCTGATGGCATTCGGATCAAATCCGGCGATTTCCGCGAAATGCCGGCCACGCGCGACATAATCGGCATACACGCCGAAACTCGGTGCGCCGGGCGATAACAATACCACCCCGCCCTCCGGTAGTGCCTGTTGCGCCTGATGCACGGCATCGGTCAGGTCCGCGGCTTCGGATAAGACAAAGCCCGGTACCGGAATGGCCCGCAGGCGTTCGGCGATGCGGGCGCCGTTCTGGCCCATGGCAATGATGGCTTTGGGCGGGTGATTGC
>JBEAYK010000285.1:0-2673 GCA_041159305.1 Pseudomonadota bacterium | reverse complement strand
GCTCTGGCGTGCCGGTTCGGAAGTGGTGCGTGTGACCGTCAACAATCCGGAGTCGGCCAAAGCCGTGCCGCATATCGCCGACAAACTGGCGATGATGGGCATCGAGGTGCCGATTGTCGGTGACTTCCATTACAACGGCCATCAATTGCTGACCGCCGAGCCGGCCTGTGCCGAGCGTCTGGCCAAGTACCGCATCAATCCGGGCAATGTCGGCTTCGGCAAGAAACGTGATAGCCAGTTCGGCGCCATCATCGATCTGGCCAACCGCTATGCCAAGCCGGTGCGCATCGGTGTCAATTGGGGGTCCCTCGATCGCGCGCCGAGCCCTGGAGTGCGGCCCGCGTGTTGCAGGAAGCTCTGGTGCGTTCAGCGCTGGATTCCGCGGCGCAGGCCGAACAGCTCGGCATGCCGCACGATCGCATCATCCTGTCGGCCAAGGTCTCCGGGGTGCAGGAGCTGATTGCGGTGTACCGCGATCTGGCACGGCGTTGCGCTTATCCGCTGCATCTCGGTCTGACCGAAGCCGGTATGGGCAGCAAGGGTATCGTGGCATCCACCGCCGCGCTTGCCGTGCTGCTGCAGGAAGGCATCGGTGACACCATCCGCATTTCACTGACGCCGGAGCCGGGCGCCTCGCGTACACAGGAAGTGATTGTGGCGCAGGAGCTGTTGCAGACCATGGGACTGCGCGCTTTCACGCCCTTGGTGACGGCCTGCCGTCAACATCATCGCCTGCCCGTCCTGCGCGCGTCAGGGCTTCAACGTCATCGAGACGGTGGCCGAACTGGAGCAGCGGCTGGCCCACATCGCCACACCCATGAGCCTGTCGATCATCGGCTGCGTGGTCAACGGGCCGGGCGAATCCAAACATGCCGACATCGGCATTTCACTGCCCGGGACCGGCGAAGCGCCGGCGGCGCCGGTGTTCATCGATGGCGAAAAGAAATTGACCCTGCGCGGCGACAATATCGCTCAGGAATTCACCGCATTGATCGACGCCTACGTCGAGAATAAATACAAACGTTCGTGACTCACCACGTCGCCAGAACCAGGGCGGCGAAAAAAATCCCCAGGTGCAGCCAGGACCAGCGCCGGAAACGACCGGCCAGTTCCTTGGCGGAATAATTGGAAATCAGAAATGGCTGATTGTGCGGCGGCTTGCGGATGATGGCATCGCGCCGTGCTACGGTTTCGACACTGCTCATCGCTTTCTGCTGTGCGGCCTGACGGGCGTTTTCCCATTCCTGGCTATCAATCCGACCGTTACGGTCGGTATCAAAGCGTTCTAGCAGCGAGGACTGGTCGCTTTTCCATTCGCTCAGAATGGCGTTGCGTTCTTTGTCGAGGGCCGAACTGCCGGCCTCGACCGAGGGATGCACATGCTCGCCGAGCACATAGAGCGCCTCATGTTTCAGCAACACGGTTTCGGTGACGTGTTCATCGCCCCGTTGCCATTTCTGCGAATGCCGGCTGATGACGCGGGCGTCCACCGTTTCCACCAGCACCCGGCCGCTGCCATCGCTCAATACGAACGGCAGTTCACTCACGCCGGAACGTAAAAGCTCGCGCTCACGCCCTTCTACCCGCTCCACCCGGTATTCGTACCACAGGCAGGGCAGGCCGGTGAGTGGACTGACAATCGGGTATTCCGGTAGCAGATCGCCTTCGCCGGTGAGCTCGATGTAGCCCTGAGGGGCCGAGATGATCCGGGCGGTGGGAATATCGGCAATGTGCCGGTAGTGACGTCGCGTAATCGACCACGCCCACAGGCTCAGCGCGGCGGCGCCATAGGCAATCCAGGGTTGCTGTAGGCGCAGCGCCAGATACATGACGAATGCGCTGCCCGCGGCCAGACCGGTTTCCCGCCACAACAGGGGACTGTCAAGCGATGTTGGAGCCAGGCCGGTCAGGCGTTGATTCATTGTGTGTGTTGTCAGCTATTGAACAGCTTGCCCACATCGACATCCGCGGTCTGGGCGCTGGTGAACTTCAGCAGCTTGAACGGACCGAAGCCGAATAGGCGGGCAATCACGGTGTCCGGGAAGTGTTCGATGCGGACATTGTTGAGATTGACCGACTCGTTGTAGAACTCGCGGCGGTCGGCGATGGTGTTTTCCAGATCGGTGATGCGGCCAAGCAGGTGCTGGAAATTATCATTGGCCTTCAGCTCCGGATAGGCTTCGGCCACCGCATTGATCTGGCCGATGCCGGAGCGCAGCTGCGCTTCGGCCGTGCCGAGCGCATCGATGTTGCGGCTTTGGCTGGCGTTGAACACGGCCGAGCGTGCCTGCATGACTTTTTCCAGAGTGCTCTGCTCGAACTGGGTGTACTGTTTGCAGACTTCCACCAGTTTGGGCAATTCATCGTGGCGCTGTTTGAGCAACACATCGATGTTGGCCCAGGCCTTGGACACATTGTGCTTGAGGGTAACCAGCCCGTTGTAAGCCATGATGGCCCAGACCGCGATGACGGCCAACAGGCCCAGTACCAGAATTTTTGACATGACATTCCCCGGAATGATGAAGCTTCAGTGTAACCGAGTCGCCGCCGGTGTTGCCTTCAGGGCTGGCTGGGTGGCAACATTTTCAGCACCAACTCGGCGCTGTCGGGAGCGCCGCGGGTCAGTACCGGCGTGTGGGTATCACTGACCATCAGCAGCTTGCCGTCCAGCGT